>DATNIV010000328.1:0-10271 GCA_035604255.1 Telmatospirillum sp.
AGCTCGGCCATGGTCTTGCGGACCTGATTGGAGATGTCGATGGCATTGGATCCGGGCGCCTGGAAGACGGGAATGGCAACCGCCGATTTGTTATCGAGCAGCGAGCGCAGGCCGAATTCGGCGGCGTCGATTTCGACGCGGGCGATGTCTTTGAGGCGGGTGACGGCGCCGGAATCGTTGCGTTTGACGATCATTTCGCCGAACTGGTCGGCATCCTGCAGCCGGCCTTGCGCATTGATCGGCAACTGCAGTTCGACGCCCTTGTCGTAAGGAGGACCGCCGATCACGCCGGCCGAGACCTGCACATTCTGGCGGCGAATCGCACTCACCACCTCTTGCGGGGTCAAGCCGCGCTCGGCCACCTTCTGCGGATTGAGCCAGATCCGCATGGCGTAATCACCGGATCCGAACAGCTGAACGCTGCCGACCCCCTGGATTTTCGCCAATTGATCCTTGACGTTCAAAAGCGCGTAGTTGCGCAAGTAGAGCATATCGTAGCGCGCATTGGGCGAGGTCAGATGCACCACCATCGTCAGGTCGGGCGAGCTTTTGGTGGTGGTGACGCCAAGCTGGCGGGTGACGTCGGGCAGGCGTGGCAACGCCTGATTCACCCGGTTCTGCACCAGTTCCTGGGCCAGATTGGCGTCGGTCCCCAGTTTAAAGGTGACCGTCAGGGTCAACAGACCGTCGGACGAGGCCTGGGAGAACATATAGAGCATGTTCTCGGTACCGTTGATCTGTTCTTCCAACGGCGTGGCGACGGTTTCGGCGATGACCTTCGGATTGGCGCCGGGAAACTGCGCCTTGACCACGATGGTCGGGGGCACGACTTCCGGATATTCCGAAATCGGCAGCTGGAAGATCGACGCCAATCCGGCGAGAAAAATGACAACCGAGATCACCCCGGCAAAGATCGGCCGATCAATAAAAAATTTGGACAAAATCATGTCTCGTGTTCCGTTTCCGAAATTCGAATCACTTTGACCCAGGATCGACCGAATTTCGCAAACGATCAGAACACTAGGTTTATCAATAAGCTAGGGGTGCTTTATGTTTTTGAAATTCCGAAAATCGCTGGTGGCAAAGTGATCGGAATTTCAAAGACGCACCACGCGTTTCCGTTCGCCAGCCGTTTGCTTATTTCGTCGCGACAGGCGCCGCGTTGGCGCGATCCAGGGCGATTTCCTGAGGCGCGACGATGGCGTCCGGTCTGACATGCTGCACGCCGTCGACGATGACGCGATCCCCGGCCCGCACCCCCTTCAAGGCTATTCGTTCGGAGGCGATTTGCTTGCCGAGTTCGACCTCGCGGTAGACGACCTTGTTGTCGTCGCCGACCACATAGACGAACTTCTTGCTTTGATCGAAGCCCAGCGCGCGGGCCGGGATCAGCAGTTCCTGACTTTCAGCGCCGTTGGCCAGTTTGACCGAAACGAACATGCCGGGAACCAACGCGCCATCCGCGTTGTCGAACTTGGCGCGGGCGCGGATGGTGCCGCTGGCGGCATCCAGATGATTGTCGAAGCTGTCGATGGTGCCCTTGTAGAGATGTTCCTTGTCCCCCTGCAAAGAGAGCTGCACGGGGATGCGCCGTTCCTGATCGCGTCCGTTGGCGTAGTCGCGGACGCTTCGGACATAGGTTTGCTCGTCCACCTCGAAATCGGCGTAAACATTCTGATTGGAGACGATGGTGGTCAGGAGGGGCGCTCCGGCGCCGGCTTGGACCAGATTGCCGATGGTGATCTCGGCGCGACTGGCCCTGCCGCCGATCGGGGCGCGGACATAGGCGTGATCGAGATCGAGGGCGGCTTGGGCAAGTGCCGCCTCGGCGGCCTGGACGGCGGCAACGGCAACCCGGCTGGCATTGGCCCGTTCGTCATAGACGCGTTGGGCGATGGCCTGTGACTCTCGCAAGCCGCCGGCCCGGTTCAACTCCAGCTTGGCGAAGTCCGCGTTGGTTTTGGCCGAGGCGAGATTAGCCTGAGCCTTCGCCACGGCGGCCTCGTAAGGACGGGGGTCGATGACGAACAAGATATCGCCGGCTTTGACATTCTGACCGTCTTCGAACTTCACGGCGGTAATGCGTCCGCTGACCTCGGGGCGGATTTCGGCCGAATCGACGGCATGCAGTCGGCCGGAAAACTCGGACCAGGCGCGGATTTTTTGTTCGGCCAATGTTTGGACGAGGACCGGAACAGCCGTGCTGACCGTGGCCGCCTGGGCGGGGGTCGCTTCGGTGAGATGGGCGGAATAAAGGCCGCCGGCGACGACGGAGGCGACGAGCGCACCGGTGAGCAAAGGGCGGCCACGGAAGGAGGGTATCTTTGGCATCATCTGGTTTTCCTGTCGATCTGCGGCGGGATGTCCCGGCATCGCTTCGGTTCATGCGTTGACCGACATATCGGCCTTGATTTCGAATGAACAAGTACCTACCTTTTTGTAAGTGCCATGAAGGAGACGTCATGAAAAAGAAAACCTATGGCTGCGGCCTTGAAGCCGCGCTGGACGTGGTGGGCGGAAAATGGAAAGTGCTGATCTTGTGGGCGTTGCACGCTCAAGGGCGTCGATTCGGCGAATTACGCCGGACGGTGCCGGGAATCAGCGAGAAAATGCTGATCCAGAATCTGAAAGCGATGGAATGCGATGGGATCGTCACCCGGCAGGATTTCAAGGAAATTCCGCCGCGCGTCGAATATGCGCTGACGCCCTTCGGCATCTCGCTTTCGGCGGCGCTGACGCCTCTTTGTCATTGGGGAGAGCTGCATATGGCGCGGATCGGCGCCGTGAAGGAGAACGAGGACGAGCGTCAGCGGACCGTCGCCTGAGGGGCGATCGGTTCCGGTCATTACGCCACGGATGCGTGGTCCGGGGCCGGGCGCAGGACGCGGTCGAGCAGCAAGCCCATCTGCTGCATGATCGCGTCGCGATGGAACAGGGGATTGAGCGTGCTCTGCACGGTGACACCGTCGAAAATGAGCATCAGCATCGTGCAGGCGACGTCGACGTCCGCATCGGCGGCGACCGAGCCTTGCTTGCGACCGATTTCCAAAGCGTCAAGCAAGCTTCGACGGACAGAATCCTTGCAATTGTTCATGATGACGGCGACCGTCGGATTGCGCGACGCCTCCGCCAGGATTTCCATGAACAACGCCGGTTCGCTCATATGGCTGCGGTCGATGATGCAATCGGTGGCGACGTCGATCACCGCCTGGACGATATTGTCGGCCTTTTTGATGGTTTCGATATAAGCCAGTCCATGCTGCAAGTCGCGTTGGACGATGGCCTCGACGATCGCTTCCTTGCTTTTGAAATAGTGGTAGATGTGTCCGGTGCTCATGCCGGCCAGGGTCGAGATGTCGGACATGCTGGCGCCACGAAAGCCGTTGCGGCGAAAGCAGGTCGCCGCGGCGTCCAGCACCTGCTGACGGCGTGACTCGGCTCGCTGGACTTTGCACTGCGGCGGTGCCTTTTTTTCCGTCATTTCGTCCTTTGCCCGGTTGTGTCATCACAGTTTCTTGTCAAGAAACTTGACAGATCACGCGATTTCCGTTTTTAGATTGAACGTTCGAACTAAGTCAATCCCTATTGCGTCCGAATTGCATTCCGGACGAAAGCGGGATGGACCCAGGCCCGCGTTATGCGACGAGCGGCCTTTGGTCCTTGAAAAGCGGTTGGAAGGATCGTTAAGCGTGAGGCTTCGTAAACTCCCTGGCGCAAGCATGATTGCGTTGTTGCTCTTGGCCGGCTGTACCGTCGGTCCGGATTTCCAATCGCCGGCCCCGCCCCAAGTCACCGGCTTTACCCCGGAGCCGCTGACCAAACCCACCGTCGCATCCCCGACAAGGGGTGGCGACGCCCAATATTTCAACGCTGGTCAAGACATTCCGGGACAATGGTGGGCCTTGTTCCACGCTCCCGCGCTGGATCGCTTGGTTGTGCAGGCGCTTACCGCCAGCCCCGATCTCAAGGCGGCGCAGGCGGCGTTGCGTCAAGCCCAGGAAACCGCGCTCGCCCAGGGCGGCGCCCTCTATCCGTCGGTCAGCGCCAGTTTCTCGGATGCCCGCCAACGGGTTGCCGGCGCGCAGCAAGGCCAGCCCAAAGCCTCTTCGATCTACTCCGTGGCCAGCAGTTCGCTGAGCGTGTCTTATGATCCCGACATCTTCGGCGGCATAAAGCGGGGCGTCGAATCGGCGGAAGCGGCTGCGGATTATCAGCGCTTCCAACTGGAAGCGACGACGTTGACGTTGTCGTCCAATGTGGTGACGGCCGCCTTGCAGGAAGCGTCCTTGCGCGCCCAGATTGCTGCCACCCGGGAAATTATCGAGACGCAAAGCCAACAACTCGACGTGGTGCGTCGCCAATTCAATTTGGGCGGCGTTTCGCAAGTCGACGTGCTGGCGCAAGAATCGACATTGACGCAGAGTGAGGCCAGCCTGCCGCCGCTTGAAAAGCAACTGGCGCTCCAGCGCAATCTGCTCACCGTTCTGGCCGGTCGTTTCCCTAGCCAGGAGGTGTCGGAAACCTTCGAATTGTCGAGCATCGACCTGCCGGAGGCTTTGCCGGTCAGCTTGCCCTCGCAACTGGTGCGCAACCGTCCCGATATCCGGGCCGCGGAAGCCAGTCTGCATCAGGCCAATGCCGAAGTGGGCGTGGCGATCGCCAATCAATTTCCCAAGTTTACCTTGAGCGCCGGATGGGGCAGCGCCGCTAGCGGAGTCGACGGCCTGTTCGGTTCGGCGGCGTCGGGCCTGTGGAGTTTGTCGGCCGGGATTACGCAGCCGATCTTCCAAGGCGGCACGCTCGAGCATCAGCGCTATGCCGCCGAGGCCGGTCTGGACAAAGCGACGGCTCAATATCAAAGCGTGGTGTTGCAGGCGTTCCGGAACGTTGCCGACAGCTTGCGCGCTTTGCAGGCGGATGCCGAGACGTTGAAGGCTCAATTGGCGGCCGAGCGGACGGCGGCGGCCAGTCTAGACCTGTCGCGGTCGCAGTTTTCCGCCGGCGCCATCAGCTATCTGACCTTGCTCAACGCCGAGCGGACCTACCAGCAGACGCGCATCGCGCTCGTTCAAGCTCAGGCGGCACGCTATGAGGATACGGCCGTGCTGTTCCAGGCGTTGGGCGGCGGCTGGTGGAATCGCGGTAACGAGCGGGCGGACAACAACATTCTCAATTGACGGTGTCCGCGAGACGCGGATTTCCCATCCTTTCCTTGGAGACGGACCCAAAATGGTCAAACGCATGATTCTCATGCTGATCCTGGTCGGCGTAGTGTTTGGCGGCATTTTCGGCTTTGAAGCCTTTAAGGCCGGAATGATCAAGAAATATATGGCCTCGATGGGCGGGCAGCCGCAGACCGTATCGACCTCGAAGGCCGAATCGCAGGATTGGCAGTCTCGTCTCGAAGCCGTTGGCAGTTTGCGCGCCGTCAAAGGCGCCGACTTGTCGCTGGAGACGGCCGGCGTCGTCGACCTCATCTCGTTCAAGTCCGGCGACGATGTCGCGGCCGGAGCCGTATTGTTGCGTTTGCGCGATGCCGATGATGTGGCCAAGCTGCAGGCGCTGGAAGCCACTGCCGATTTGGCCCTGATCACCTATCGGCGCGATTCGCAGCAGTTGCAGGCCCGCGCCATCAGCCAAGCCGTCGTCGATACCGATGCGGCCAATCTGAAGAATGCCAAGGCGCAGGTGGCCGAGCAGCGGGCCGTCATCGACAAGAAAACGCTTCGCGCACCCTTTGCCGGTCGTCTGGGCATTCGCGCCGTCGATCTCGGCCAGTATCTTGCCGTTGGGACCACTATTGTGACCCTGCAGGCGCTCGATCCGATCCTTGTCGACTTCACCTTGCCGCAGCAGGCTTTGGCGCAAGTCGCCACCGGGTTTCCGGTTTCGGTGGCTATCGATACTTTTCCCGGAAAGACGTTTACCGGCAAGATCTCGGCGGTCAGTCCCAAAGTCGATGCGAGCAGCCGCAATGTGCTGGTGCGCGCCACCTTGGCCAATCCGGATCGCAAGCTGGTGCCCGGTATGTTCGCCAAAGTGTCGATCGACACCGGAGCCCCCGAGCGCTTTGTTACGTTGCCGCAGACCGCGGTCACCTTCAGCCCTTATGGCGACACGGTCTATCTGGTGGAGAACAAGGGCCAGGACGACAAAGGTCAGCCGCAATTGGTGGCGCATCAGACCTTCATTACCACCGGAGCCCGGCGTGGCGATCAGGTGGCGGTCATCAAAGGCGTCAAGGAGGGCGATACCGTGGTCATTGCCGGTCAGCTCAAGCTCAGGAACGGCAGCCCGTTGTTGATCGATAATTCGGTGCGCCCGGCCAGCGACGCCAACCCGATCCCGGTCGATCAGTAAGGCGGAGCATCCTACGATGAAATTCACCGATCTTTTCGTCCGCCGGCCGGTGTTGGCCACGGTGGTCAGTCTGATGATCCTGGTGCTGGGCTTGCGCGCCGGCTTTTCCTTGCCGGTCCTGCAGTACCCGCGAACCACGAACGCCATCGTCACGGTGACGACCACCTATTACGGCGCGGCGCCCGATGTCGTCGCCGGTTTCATCACCACGCCCCTCGAGAACGCCATCGCCCAGGCCAATGGCATCGACTATATGACGTCGACCAGCCAGACCAGCGTCAGCACGATTACCGCCAACCTGCGGCTCAATTATGATTCGAGCAAAGCGCTGACCGAGATCAACACCAAAATCAGCTCGGTGTTGAATCAGCTTCCCAGCGGAGCGCAGCAACCGGTGTTGACCGTGCAGGTTGGTCAGACCATCGACTCCATGTATCTGGGCTTCAACTCGGACGTCCTGCCGGCCAATAAGATCACCGACTATCTGGTCCGCGTCGTGCAGCCCAAGCTGCAGGCCGTCGAAGGGGTGCAAACGGCGGAAATTCTGGGCGCCAAAAA
This sequence comes from Telmatospirillum sp., assembly GCA_035604255.1. GTDB lineage: Bacteria > Pseudomonadota > Alphaproteobacteria > Rhodospirillales > Magnetospirillaceae > Telmatospirillum. The sequence goes on from DATNIV010000328.1 coordinate 6,919, forward strand.
TTTCGCCCTGCGCGCTTGGCTCGATCCGGACAAACTGGCGGCCTTCAATGTGACCGCCAGCGACGTCAGCGCGGCCCTGGCCTCCAACGATTATATTTCCGGTCTCGGCAATACCAAGGGTCAGATGGTTCAGGTCAATCTGACCGCCTCGACCAGCCTGCATTCGGTCGAGGAATTCCGCAATCTCGCCTTGAAGCAGGTCAATGGCGCCATTGTTCGCCTGGGCGACGTGGCCAATGTCACGCTGGGCGCCGACGACTACGAAACGGAAGTCGGCTTTGACGGCAAGAAGGCCGTCTATATCGGCATTCAGGTGGCGCCTGCGGCCAATCTGCTGGATGTGATCAAGGGTGTCCGTACCGTTTTCCCCAGCATCCAGGCCCAATTTCCGCAAGGCCTGGACGGCAAGATCGTCTATGACTCGACCGAATTCGTCAACAGCGCGATCAGCGAGGTGATCCACACCCTGATCGAAGCCTTGCTGATCGTCACCGTGGTGGTGTTCGCCTTCCTGGGCTCGCCGCGCTCGGTGCTGATTCCGGTGGTGGCCATTCCGCTGTCCCTGGTCGGCACCTTCACCATGATGATGATGTTCGGATTCTCGATCAATCTGCTGACCTTGCTGGCCCTGGTGCTGGCCATCGGTCTGGTGGTCGACGACGCCATCATTGTCGTCGAGAACGTAAACCGACATCTGGAGGAAGGGGCCAAGCCCTTTGCCGCCTCGATCCAGGCCGCCCGCGAGTTGGCCGGACCGATCGTCGCCATGACCGTGGTGCTGATCGCGGTCTATGTTCCGATCGGTTTCCAGAAAGGGCTGACCGGCGCCCTGTTCACCGAATTCGCCTTCACTCTGGTCGGCGCGGTGACGGTTTCGGCGATTGTCGCGCTGACCTTGTCGCCGATGATGTGCTCGCGCTTTCTCAAGCCCCATAGCAAGGATCGCAGCGGGATCGAAGCCCATGTGGTCGACTTCATCGATCACACCTTCGAGTGGGTGGCCGGACGGTATAACCGTTTGCTGCACGGCAGCTTGAACTATCGGCCGGTGACCATGGTGTTCGCCTTGATCATTCTGGGCAGCATCTATTTCCTCTATGTCGGTGCCAAGAGCGAACTGGCGCCACAAGAGGACCAGGGCATCATCATCTCCATGTCGACGTCGGCGCCCAATGCCACCTTGCAGCAGCGCCAGCTTTATTCACGCCAGTTGTTCGACATTTTTTCTTCCTATCCGGAAGAGGATCATGTCTTCCAGATCGACACGCCCGGCCGGTCCATTGCCGGCCTGGTGTTCAAGCCCTGGGATCAGCGCGTCCAGACCACCAACCAGTTGCAGCCGCTGATTCAACAGAAATTGAACGGTATCGCGGGATCCAAGGTGGTGGCCTTCCAACCGCCGCCATTGCCGGGCAGCAGTGGCTTGCCGGTGCAATTCGTCATCGGCACCACGCAGCCCTATGGACCGCTTTACGATGTCGCGCAGAAGTTTCTACAAGACGCGGTGAAAAGCGGCCGCTTCATCTTCCTCGATTCCGATCTGAAGATCGACCAGCCGCAGGCCACCGTGGACATCGACCGCGACAAGGCCGCGCAACTGGGGCTTAAGATGAGCGACGTCGGCGGGGCCATGGCGTCGATGTTGGGCGGCGGCTATGTCAATTATTTCAGTCTGGATGGCCGGTCCTACAAAGTGATTCCGCAGGTCCAGCAACGCTTCCGGTTGAACACGGACCAACTGCTCGACTATTACATCCGCACCGGTGACGGCGCCGCGGTGCCGCTCTCGACGGTGGCCAAGATCACCTCCAGCACGGTGCCGCAGTCGCTCAATCATTTTCAGCAGTTGAACAGCGCGGTCATTTCCGGCGTCACCGTGCCCGGCGTGGCGATGAGCGAGGCGTTGGATTATCTACGGGACCTGGCGGCTCAGGATCTGCCGGAGGGCTATTCCATCGATTACGGTGGGACATCGCGCCAATTCGTCCAGGAGTCGAGCGGCTTCGCCACGACCTTCGGCTTTGCCTTGATCATCATTTTCCTGGCCCTGGCCGCTCAGTTCGAAAGTTTCCGCGACCCGTTGATCATTCTGGTTTCGGTGCCGATGTCGATCGCCGGGGCCTTGATCTTCATCAGTCTGGGCGTTGGCGGCGCGAGCCTCAATATTTACACCCAGGTGGGTCTGGTGACCCTGATGGGCCTGATCAGTAAGCACGGTATTTTGATTGTCGAATTTGCCAACGACCAACAGCGTCATGGCAAGAGCAAACGGGAAGCCATTGAGACAGCTGCGGCGATCCGGTTACGGCCGATCCTGATGACCACGGCGGCGATGGTGCTGGGTGTTTTCCCCATGCTGGTGGCGGCCGGCGCCGGCGCCGTGTCCCGTTTCAATATGGGACTGGTGATCGCCACCGGGCTTCTGATCGGGACGGCGTTCACATTGTTTGTCGTGCCGGCTGTCTACATGCTGATTGCGGCGGATCATTCGGCCAAAGACTCGCTGGAAGAGGACGGTCTTACCGACCATCCGGTTCTCCCGGCCTAATACGGTTTTCGGGGCTGGTGGGCTTGACCCACCGGTCCCGAAAAGACCCGCCGGCGCGCGCCGGTCACGCGGATTTCCATGTCTCATCAACGACGAGAGCCCCCGCGAAGCGGGGGGCTCTCGTCGTTTCTTGGCGATAAAAAAGACCCCCGATGTTTATCGAGGGTCGAGGGTCCTTGGGGGGATATTTGGGGGAGGTAATCAGGAAAACGTCAAACTTCAAGGTAAGGTACACTTATACAATAAAGAATAGTCAAGAGGAAGAAAAATTGTGTAAATGATTCAGCCGAATCTAGGGGGGATCGTTGTAATGTTAATGTTGCATTAACATTAAGTCTTATCATTCATGTCAAACTATATATGACCATACTCCAGGGTGGCGACCTGGAGGTCTTATGGTTCGCATCCAATTGAGTATCGCATCCATTGCCGATTCGGCAGATGGCAGCCCTGCTGCCACCGCCGGATCGGGCCGTTCGGCCGGACGATGCTCTGCCGTGTGGGAAGAGATCGTCGCTTCGGACGTTCGGGGCGCAAAAGGCGACGTTCGACCGTCCGAAGCGACAGGAAGACCGGTTTACCGGTTTGGTGGCATCGGTGCGGGCGCGGGAACCGGCGCCATCGGCGCGGCGGGTGGGTTTACCGGCACCAACTGCCAACCGACCAGGCATTGCTGCACGGTCGGATAATATCCGGATGGGTTGGGGCAATAATAGTAGTTGCCAGGGGGAGCTTGCGGCGCCGGCGTGACGACGACGACCGGAGGCTCCGGATAAGGATAGACAGGGGCGGGATAGGAGAACCA
>DATNIV010000329.1:0-2350 GCA_035604255.1 Telmatospirillum sp.
TGGCCACGATTCGCGGCGCGTGCCGCCCTTGATTCTGGGCCATGAAGTCGTTGGCGTGATCGCATCGGGTCCGCACACCGGCAAGCGGATGCTGATTCACCCCTTCATTACCTGCGGTCACTGCGCCTATTGCCGCAGCAGGCGCAGCAATCTGTGCGAAAATCGGCAACTGGTTGGTATGAATTTACCCGGCGCTTTCGCCGATTTGCTGACGATTCCCGAACGCAATCTCTTGGCGGTCCCGGATGGCATGGACCCCGCGGTCGCCGTTCTCTCCGAACCTCTCGCGGCTGGCGTCCACGCCTTTGAGCTCGGCGCCCGCGCATGGGGCCGCCCCTTCGAGGAAGCCAAAGTCCTGGTTCTCGGTGCCGGCGCCGTCGGACTGTCCTCGGCTTTGCTGCTGCGTCATCGCGGCATCGATGTTCTTCTCGGCGAAACCAATCCCAAACGGCGCGCCACCGCATCAGCCGCCGGGCTCCCGGTCTTCGATCCGGCAACCACGGAGGCCGCCGCCGGCGCCTATGATATCGTTTTCGACGCCGTCGGTGGCGGTGCCACCCGGAGCACGGCATTGCGCGCCATCGCTCCCGGTGGCGTCATTCTCCATACCGGCCTTCAGGATTCCACAGGCACCATCGACATGCGCAAGGTCACGCTTTCGGAAATCACCGTCATCGGCACCTACGCTTACACGCTTGAGAATATTGCGTCCGCGTTGGCCGCGATTGAAAGCGGCGCCCTTGGAACCATGAGCTGGGTCGATCATCGGCCGCTGGCCGAAGGCGCCGGTGCTTTTGCCGACCTTGCCGCAGGACGGAGTCCCGCAGCCAAGATCGTTCTTCAGCCGTAAACCGCTCGTGTTCTGACGCAAACAGAATCTTCTGTTTGCGTCAGAACACGAGACTCACAAAAAGCCCCTCAGCCTTAGCGGGCTCTCAATGGGCGCTGGTTTCCTTTCCAGCCGCCATTGAGGCGGCGGCCAAGGGGCCGGAGGCCCCCGCTAAGGCAGACGGACAATAATAGCGAGTGCACGGACACATCTGAATGGTCCGTGCACGAGGGAGCGAAGAAGGACATGGCGACGAATTTACAAAAGCCGACGGTAGCACTCGTTCTCGGAGACCCTGCGGGGATCGGTGCCGAGTTGATTGCCAAACTGCTGGCCCAGAGCGATATCATCGAACAGGCCAATATCGTCTTGGTCGGAGATCCCTGGCTCTGGGAGGACGGACAGACGATTGCCGGAGCACGCGTTGAGACCCGTCCCGTCGCCAGCTTCGACCACGTCCGCCAGACGACTCACGGCATACCGCTTTTTTTGGCGGTGGACAGCGTTCCTCAAGGCGTGGTTCCGCGATCCGTCGCCTCGGCCGCCGGAGGCGCCTCCGTCCTCAAGATTTTAAAGATGTGCCTGGACGCGGCGTCGGCTGGACTGATCGATGCCATCTGTTTTGCCCCCCTGAATAAACAGTCCATGAAGATGTCGGGGATGCCATTTTCAGATGAGCTCCACTTCTTTGCCGACGCTCTGAACGTAAATTCATACATATGTGAATTCAATACGTTAGGCGACCTTTGGACATCGCGCATTTCCTCTCATATCCCGTTCCAGGATATCTGCCGTTACGTCACCAAAGACCGAATCAAAGACGCCGCGAAATTGATTCACGATGCGCTTCATTCGGCTGGATACGACCATCCCCGTGTGGCGATCGCCGCACTCAACCCTCATGGCGGAGACGGGGGCACCTGCGGCCGTGAGGAAATCGAGATCATCGCGCCAGCGGTGAATGAGTTGCGAGCGAAGGGATATCCCGTCGATGGCCCCTTTCCTGCCGACACCATTTTCCTCAAAGCCCGCGATTATGACGCGATCGTCACGATGTATCACGACCAGGGCCAAATCGCGATCAAGCTCTTAGGGTTCGAGAAAGGCGTGACGATCCAGGGCGGACTACCGATTCCAATCACAACCCCGGCGCATGGCACCGCCTTCGATATCGCGGGGCAGAAAAAGGCCAATGTCGCGGCGATGGTGCAGGCCTTTCTGATCGCTTGCCGCATGGGCGCCACGCATCGCGCCAAAACCAGCGCCACATGACCCACCCCCAGCGGGGAACAACCAAAAGCATAACAAAGAGAGACTAAAAAATATAAATTATAATAAAATAATAGTTGCGCACAAAGGTGCCAACAAAAATGGGGAGGAAAGCATGAAACCATCGCGTATGCGACACGCCGTGTTATTTGTTGTTTGCCTCGTCTACCTGATAACATATCTCGATCGTGTCAATCTGTCGGTTGCGGCACCCAACATCATCGGCGAATTTGGTCTCTCGAAACTGCAATG
>DATNIV010000330.1:0-7623 GCA_035604255.1 Telmatospirillum sp.
TATTAGTTTTGGCGGTGCTCACCCACGACATCCTTGCAAGGTGATACCACTCAGAGGACAAAACGGCGAATTCCATCTTTTAGAATTGCAGAATTAAAATTAATCAAGAGGCCGACAGGATGTCGGCTCAACCGTAAATAGGTCAGCATTTGCGCCTCATGGATCGGCTGCAGTTTTTCGACGCTCTTAAGTTCGAGAATCATCTGATTCTCCACCACGAGATCCATCCGATATCCGCAGTCAAGATGGACACCTTTATAGCTTACCGGGAGAGCCTGCTGTCGAGAGAAGGTCACTCTGGCTTCCGCCAATTCGAAACAAAGACATTCCTCATAAGCCGATTCGAGCAGACCCGGCCCAAGAACGCGATGGACCGCCATCGCCAAGCCAATGATTCGCTCACTGAGAGGATCTCGTTCCACGGAATTCATTTTCTCTGTGATCTCTGTGCCTCTGTGGTGCGTATTTTTAGCCTTTCGGCGCGTGGACCACAGCGCTGACCGGTGCCAGGCTCACGCCCCTTTGCGGAAAGCTTGCCAACCAGGCCAACAACCGCTCCAGCGTGACCGGACGGGCGGAGACATAGGCCAGCGCGCTGCCGTCGCGTTGCGCAGCGGCCAGAAGGCGGCCGAGGCGGGTATCGATGGCCAGACGGAAAGGCGTCTCGTCGGCGACCAGACTGACCGACAAGGACGCCGGAACATCGGCGTCGGGAACGCCGACCAGGCCATCGCCGACAAACAGCAGGCCACGATTTTTCAAGTCGCGGAGCATCGGCGCCCATTGCTCCTTGGCGGCGACCGGCGAGCGGAGCGCGCCAGCGACGCCGACATAGCTGGTGGTGCGCGCCAGAATGGCATCCAGATGGGCCACCGCCTCGGCCGGGCCATGCCGGGTCAGAATCGACAGCGGACCGGCATCATGCACAGGGTAGTTTGGCGGCTCCAACGGCAGATCGATCAACACCTCATGGCCGCTGGCGCGCGCCCGCTTGATCCAATTGTCGAGGTTGCCGGCATAGGGGCTGAAGGACAAGGTGATCTCGGGCGGGAGCTTGCTGATCGCCGCCTCGGTCGATTCGCGGGACAGCCCAAGGCCGGTCACCACCACGGCGATGCGCGGCGGGTTGCCTTCGACGGTGAAGGGGCGGGCATAGACGGTTCGCGCCTGGCGCGCGCCGGCGACGATCGGCAGCGGCCCATTCGGACTGTTGCGTAGCAGATCATTGGCCGGCCCGGCGGGCAAGGGCTTCAGATCGTTGCGAACCGGCAATTGGGCGAATGAGGGTGGAGCCAGCGGTTCGCCGCCCGGTGGGATGGCCGGTTCCGAGATGGCGGGCGGCGGCGGCACGCGGTTGGCGGTCTCCGCCTCCGGGGCCGGAACATTCGGCAAGGTGATTTGTGGCAGCTTTGCCGGTGCGTCGGGGACTGGCGCCGCGAGTTGCGGCTGGGCGGGGGCGGCGGGCGGCGGGGCGTCGTTTTTCGGCGCTTCGGCGGGGGGGGCCGGAGGAGCGACCGGCTCCAAGGTCATTTTAACGTCCCGGTCCGGCGCCGGGGGTTGAATCAGGGACGCGTTGGGGCGCTCGCCGCCAGGACGCGACGGCATGCTCATTTCGATCCTGGGGGCCCCCGCGAGATTGTCCAAGGCCTCAAGTGGCGTCTCTCCGGTGATGATGTACCAGGCGGCGCCGGCGACGACAACGAGCGTGAGCGGGACGATCGCGCCATAGACCAAGGCCGGCAGGACTCTCCCTTCCGTACCAGCCGAACGACCGGCAGGACCAATGCGATCGGTAGGGGAAAGAGAGAGCTTCACGACCGGCGGCTTTTTCAGTTGGCCTTGGAGGCTGCGCCCTTATAGAGCGACAAGCCTCTTAGCAGATCCAAGGCGCGCGCCAATTGATAGTCGGTCGCGGGATCGCCCATGCGCATCATTTCGGCCAGAGGCGACGGCGTGGCGCCGGGGCTACCGGGAGCCTTATTGTCGACGCCGGGTTGCGGCGGGATGGTGGGTGTTGCCGGCGTCGCTTTCCCATCGTCAGATTTGGCCTCAGGGTCCGGCTTCGCCGATGCGTCACTTTTCAGAGTATCGTTTTTCAAGGCATGCGGCAGGGACGCCTCGCTCCGTCCGAACCGTTCGACCGGCTGATTGAGCGCTTCGACCTTGGAGGGCAGCACCTTGATATCCGGCTCGATGCCGACGGCCTGAATGGACCGGCCCGACGGCGTGTAATAGCGTGCCGTGGTCAGCCGCATGGCGCCATGATCCTTAAGCGGCATGATGGTCTGCACGGACCCCTTGCCGAACGACTTGGTGCCAAGAAGAATGGCGCGGCGGTGGTCCTGCAGAGCGCCGGCGACGATTTCCGAGGCGGAGGCGGATCCATCGTTGATCAGGACCACCAGCGGCAGGCCGTCGGTCAAATCCTTGCCGTGGGCGTTGAACCGCTGGGTGTCCTCGGGATGACGCGACCGCGTCGAGACGATTTCACCCTTGTCGAGGAAATCGCCGGACACCGCGACCGCCTGATCGAGCAAGCCACCCGGATTGTTGCGCAAATCCAGGACAAATCCCTGCAGATTGCCGCCGCCATCCTTCTTCAACTGATCGATGGCTTTGCGGAGATTGGTGTCGGTGGATTCGACAAACTGACTGATGCGGATATAGCCGACATTGTCCTGCAGTTTGTATTTCACCGTTTGAATCTTGATCACCGCGCGCGTCAGGGTGACCTCGAAGGGGGCCTGTCCGTCACGCCGCACGGTGACCTTGATGTCGGTGTTGACGGGCCCGCGCATGCGGTCGACAGCGTCGTTCAGGCTTAATCCCTGGACGGCCTCTCCGTTCAGATGGGTGATGAAATCGTTGGGCTGGAGACCGGCTTTTGCCGCCGGGGTATCGTCGATCGGCGAGATCACCTTGACCCAGCCGTTCTCCATGGTCACTTCGATGCCCAATCCGCCGAATTCGCCCTTGGTCTGGACTTGCATATCGCGGAAGCTCTTCGGATTGAGGTACCCCGAATGCGGATCAAGCGATGTGAGCATGCCGTTCAAGGCCGCCTCGATCAGTTCCTCGTCACTGACCGGTTCGACATATTCATTGCGCACACGCTCGAAAACGTCGCCGAAGAGACTGAGCAACCGATAGGTATCGGCATTGCTTCCCTTGTCCGTTGCCGCCGTCGCGGGGCTTGACAGCAGGGCGAGCCAAGCGCAGGCGCCCGCTGTGATCATGACCTTCCGAATCATCCAGTAACCTTTGTTTTTCGTGCTGTGAGCCAGGGCAACGGGTTAACGGGCTGGCCATTGCGGCGCAGCTCGACATAAAGAACAGGTTTGCTTTCGGACTGTCCCATGACACCGACAGGTTCACCAGGCAGCAGATGCTGGCCGACGTCGCTGTCGATCCGGGACATTCCGGCGAGTAGCGTATGATATCCTTCGCCATGCTCGATGATCAAGAGAAGGCCGTAACCGCGAAACGGACCAGAGAATACCACCTGTCCATCATAGGGCGCTACGACTTGGGCATCGCCTCTCGTCGCGATGCTGATGCCGCGCGAAGGCGCGCCTAATTCATTGGGTTGGCCAAATTTGAGCGTGACTTTGCCGCGCGCGGGAAACGGCATTTCTCCTTGGGCCTGACTGAAAGGGCGGCTCCATGCCGGGGGATTTCGCTGTGTCGTCGGTCCGACCTTGGCGGTGGCGGCGGCGGCTTCGCGGGCGGCAACGGTGGCTTTGGCCTGCGCGTCCTTGGCCGCGCGAGCCGCCTGTTCCTCGGCCTGTTTGGCCTGGCGGGCGGCGGCGATCTCGGCGGCGTGCTGTTCCTTGGCGGCCTTTTCGCTGGCGATTGCGGCCTCATGCGCCGCCTTGGCGGCGGCGATCTCGGCCTCGTGCGCTATTTTGGCAGCGATTCGTTCCGCTTCGCGGGCCGCCTTTTCGGCGGCGGCGCGTTCCGCGATTTCCTGTTCGCGGCGTTTCTTTTCCTGTTCGATGCGGGCCAGCAGATCGCGGAGGTCTTCGGCTTCGCCGGCCATCGCTTTCAGGCGCTTTTCCGTTTCAAGCCTTTGCCCTTCGGTCTCTTGCTGCAGTTGTTCTTTGCGATTGAACAAGGCGGCCAGACGGCGATGCTCGGCATCGAGTTTGGCGGTGGTCGCCGAAATCTTCTGCTTCTGTCGAGAGATGTCGAGCCGGAGCGAGGCCAAAGAATCCAGCTCCACCTTCAAGATATTGGCCGATTCTTGAATCTTCGGGACGACGGTGCGCAGCAAAATGGCGCTGCGCACCGTATCGGCCGGCGATGTGGGCTGCGCGATCAAGGCTTCCGTCGGACGGAAGGCGAGGCGTTGCAGCGCGGTCAGGACGCCATTCATCTGCTGGCGTCTGAGTTCCAGGGTTGCCGCCTTGTCTTTTTCCAAACCGCCGAGATCGTTGAGCTGCAACTCGAGTTCCGAGAGGGTTTCTTCATGTTCCTGGACCGCATGCGCCGCATTCACCATATTGCCGCGCAGATCGGCCAGATCCTTGGCCAATTGATCGGCCCGTTGCTTGATCTGTTCGTGCTCCGCCTGGCCTTTTTGGAGGGCGTTCTCCAGTTCCTTGAGGCGCCGATCCGGCGCCACACCGGCGGGGTCCGCTGCTGCCGCCGCTGTTGTAAAGCCTAGAAAAACCGCCAGAAAGACCACCGGTGCGGGTCGGACGCTGATGATCGAGGGCCTTTCACGGGCAAAAAAAAGGTTCACCACAGAGACGCAGAGGGCACAGAGAAAAGAGAGCGTTTCTCTAATTTTACGCCTCATCTGGACGAGAGGTGACGTGCATTCATGAATTTCTCTCTGTGATCGCTCTAGTCTCTGTGGTGATATTTTTCGTATCAGGCCATGGCGTTGCAGGGGACGGCGCTGGAGTCGGCGCCCGTCTCCGCCAGCAACGAATGCCCGGTCATTTGCGTGGGCTGGGCCAGGCCCAGCAAGACCAGAAGCGTGGGGGCCACGTCGGCCAAGCGCCCGTCTTTCAAGGCGGTGATGCCAGCCGGCGCGCCAGCCAGGATCACCTGAACCTTGCCGATGGTGTGCGCGGTGTAGGGCTCGCCGGTGATGGGGTCGCGCATCAGTTCCGCATTGCCGTGATCTGCGGTGATCAAAATGCTGCCACCCGCCCGGTGTACCGCTTCGGTGACACGTCCGAGGCAACCATCAACCGTTTCCACCGCCTTGATGGCCGCTTCCAGAACCCCGGTATGACCGACCATGTCGCCATTGGCGTAATTGACGACGATCAGATCGAATTTGCCGCTGTCGATGGCGGCCACCAGCTTGTCGGTGACTTCCGGCGCCGACATCTCCGGTTTCAGGTCGTAAGTGGCGACCTTCGGGCTGGGCACCAAAATACGCTCTTCGCCAGGGAAGACCGCTTCGCGCCCGCCGTTGAAGAAGAAGGTGACATGCGCATATTTCTCCGTCTCGGCGATCCTGAGTTGGGTGAGGCCAGCCTCGGAGACCACTTCGCCCAAAATGCGGGTTAAGCTTTCGGCGGGAAACAAAACATCGAAGAAGCCGTTGAGGTCGGTGGAATATTCGGTCATGCCCAGACGGGCGGCGAACTTCGGCACACGGGCGCGCGGGAAGCCGTCGAAGGCCGGATCGACCAATGTGGAGAGAATTTCGCGGGCGCGGTCGGCGCGGAAATTGGCCATGACCAAACCATCACCGTCCTTCATGCCGACATAAGCCCCGATCACTGTCGGCAGGACGAATTCGTCATTTTTGCCAGCCTGATAGGACGCCTCGACCGCGCTGACGGGATCAGCGGCCTTCGCCCCGACGCCTTCAACCATCGCCTGATAGGCGAGCGTGACCCGTTCCCAACGTTTGTCGCGGTCCATGGCGTAATAGCGGCCGCTCAAGGTCGCGACGCTGACGGCGTGCCCGGCGACATCGGCCAGCAAAGTCTCGACGAACCCTTTCGCCGACGCGGGCGGGGTGTCGCGACCATCGAGGAACCCGTGGATGGCGACCGGCACGCCGGCATCGGCAATCGTCCGGGCCAGGGCGGCGATATGGCTCTGGTGCGAATGTACGCCACCGGGCGACAGCAACCCGAGAAGATGGGCCGTGCCGCCGCTCGCCTTCAAAGCGGCAATGGCTTTGAGCAGGGCCGGATTCTTGGCCAGACTGCCGTCGGCAACAGCCAGATCGATGCGCGGCAGATCCTGCATGACCACCCGTCCGGCGCCAAGGTTCATATGGCCGACTTCGGAATTGCCCATCTGTCCATCGGGGAGGCCGACGGCCAAACCCGACGTTTCGAGAAAGGCGTGAGGAGCCTGAGCCAGAAGACCGTTCCAGACCGGCGTGCGGGCCAGTGCGATGGCATTGTCTTCACGGGCGGCGCGATAGCCCCAACCATCCAGGATGCACAGGACCACGGGACGGGGGCGGGACGAAGAGCGAATTGTATCAGTCATAGCGGGTTTATAAGCCATATTCGTTGCTAATGCCACGATCTCGCGGTGAAGCCTATATGGCGATGTGGCTTGGTCGGACGCAAGATGTGATCTGTGTTCTTTCGCGGAAAAGTTTGCGGATTGGCCATAAATCGGACCCTAGTGACCGGCGAAAAAGAAATTCATCACGAAGACACGAAGATCACGAAGGAAAAGTGACGGTTTGCTGACGCCTAAATGGTTCTCTGAGGATGAAGGCATCTTAGTCGCTCGATCACAATAGGAACGCTTCGCAGCCTTCGCGCCTTCGTGGTGAACATCTTGTTTTTAGGGGCAAATCTTCGAAGAAATAGGAAGATGGCCCATGCGGGCTTCGATGGTGTGGATCCGGCTCTGGATAAAGCCGCTGGGCGTGATGGGCGAAAAACGCCGCGGATTGGGCAGAACGGCGGCAAGGGCCGCCGCCTGATGGCGGGTCAGATCGCGGGCCGACCGGTGAAAATAGCGTTGAGCCGCCGCCTCGGCGCCATAGAGACCGTGCCCCCATTCGACGACATTGAAATATATTTCAAGAATTCGCCGTTTTCCCCATAGGGTTTCGATGAGAACGGTGAAGCCGGCCTCCAATCCTTTGCGCAAGAAATTGCGTCCCGGCCACAGAAAAACATTCTTCGCGGTTTGCATTGAAAGCGTGCTGGCGCCTCTGAGGCGGCCTCCCTGCTGGTAACTGTCGACCGCTTTGCCCAGGGAATCCCAATCGAAGCCATGATGACGGCAAAATCGGGCGTCTTCGGCGACAATGACGGCCCGCACCAATTCGGGCGAGACCGCCTCAATCGGAACCCACCGCCGCTCGATGCCTTCGCCTTCGATCTTGCGGATCAGCATCAGAGGCGTGATCGGCGGCGCCACGACACGGAAAAGAATCACCAGCGCACAGGGGAGGGTGACGCCGAGGAGCAAACCCCACAGGAGCAGGCGCCGAAATTTTCGGTGGTTGACCATAAAAGGAGTGTGCGGCATCAGCGATTGTCTCGCAAGTCGGGGGAGCCAAAGGCTTCTTCCCTCGCCCCGCGGCTCACAGATGGACACAGAAAAGCGCTACAGGCATCAATCCTGCTTTGCCGCGAGATGATCTCGATTGTCTGATAGCCGCGCAGGGTGCCTCATCCCCCG
>DATNIV010000331.1:0-7128 GCA_035604255.1 Telmatospirillum sp.
GCGCTCTTTGACGCTCATCCTGATGTCAATTATTTGACGCTTTCCAATGACGATCTGCGGCGTTTGGTGATCGTCTTGCCCGGCTTCGACGCTCCATTTGCGCCGCCCGACGTGGCCGCTCTTTCCGCCATACGATTTGCCTGGGTAGCCTTGGCGGAAGGTGCGGACGACTCCGGACCCTACGACAGTTCCGCCTGAATCGTCCTCGGACGCTTCGAACAATCGATCAAGACCCAATCAGCCAAAATGGGGGAACGAGATGTCGCTCGTCGATGGACGCGAGGCTGGTCTCTATTGGCAATCACGCATGGGCAACAACGCCGACGGTATCGGCGGAAATTCGCACCGCTACGACGTGGTGACGGCCGATGCCGAGGGCGTATTGGTTCATCGGCATTTTCTGGTCGATTATGGTCTCAAGCTCGGTGGCGGCCACGGCTATGCTTGCGAATTTCCGTCACCGGAGGGCGTTCTCGCGCGACGCGGCAGCGCCGTGGTGGACGGCGGCGGACCACCGCCCGAAGCCCTATTGCTGACGCATGCGCATGAGGACCATCTTGGCGCGATTCGTCACACGATCGATATGGGGTTCGCCTGCCCGCCGGTTTATGCAACGGCGTTCACCGCGGCCATGTTGGGCAATTCTCTGGTGAATGCCGGTATCGGGCGCGACCGATGGCCGGATATCCACGTGATGCGGGGCGGCGACATTGCCGAGATCGGATCGGCCAAGGTTGAGTTTGTGCCCATGGACCATATGCCGGGCGCCACGGCGTTGCGCATTCACACCAAGGAAGCCTGCGTCTTTCATACCGGAGACTATAAGTTTGACGAGACACTAGCTCTCGGCGATCGGGCCGATCCGCAAAGGCTGCGGGCGATTGGCCGTGACGGGGTGGATATGGTGGTGTCGGACTCGACGTCGGTGGCGACGGACGATGTCCGTAGGAGCGAGGCCGAGATTTGCGAAAGCTTGACGCGCGTGGTTGCCGACAACAAAGGCCGCGCCGTCGTTGCCGGTATTCTCGGATCGCAATTGGATCGCTTGGTTTCCCTGGGCCGGGCTGCTCGCGCCAACGGCCGCGCGTTGGCGATCTCCGGACGGAGCTTGGCGGTCAATGTCGCGGCGGCGCAGGCCGCCGGCATCGATATCGAAGCAGCGGCTGGGACCCGGATTTTGACGACAAAGGAAAGCCGAGAGCTGCCGGCGGAAAAGGTCTTGATGGTCACGACCGGGGCTTTCGCTCAGTCGAACGCCGGTTTGATGCGCGCCGCCAATCATCAACCGGGGGCTCTACAGATCGACGGAAATTGTACGGTTATCATTCCGCAACGGGCGATCCCCTCGGTACAGGCGTCACATGCGGCAATGGTGGCCAAGCTGGAAAGTCACGGGGCCCGCGTGGTGACGGCCGAACGCGCCGTTGATTTGGGGTATGGGCCGATCCATCAGTCCGGACATGCGATCCGACAGGATGCCAAGCTGCTCTATACTCTGCTCAAACCGAAAAAGGTCGTCGCTCCGATCCATGGGGACGGCAAGCAGGTCGAGGCCAATGGTCGTCTGGCCCGCTCGCTCGGCATTCCGTCGCTGGCGCTTGAGCAAAACGGTGCGGTTGTTCGTGTTAACGCTGCGGGGGTTGCCGTTATCGGACAGGAGGCGGTGGCGCGGATTGGCGCTCGCGAAAGTGCCGAGGCGGTGAAGCAACTCCCGCGCGCGGCAAAGGGGCAAGGGCGCAACGCGAGTTTTCCCGCCGCAGTTTTTGTCTATGACCGATTGGATCGATCGGGACGGCTCGTTGAGCAAAAGGATGTTCATCCGTTCGATGCGCCAACGCGGCCCAAGCGTTCGGATCGCCCGCAAGCTGTCTATACCGGTGTGCGGCTAGCGGTTCGGCAGTCACGCTCGTGACCGGGATGTTGCCGTGGTTAGCGCGTTGGGCGGGGCGGAGCGCGATGTTGTTCGCCCTTTGGGGCGCGTGGTTGGGATGTTTGGGCTCGGGGGGGATCATCGTCTATCGGCGGATTTTCCATTTTGATGCGGCCGATTGGGGCCATTGGGATGACATGCGCCGACAATATTTGAGCGGCGCCACCATCCCTTTCGATTTTGTGGCGCTTGGCGTTGGATTGGGAATGCTCGGCGCAGTGGGATGCCTGGTTCTGACGTTGCGGAGTGGGCGCCTGAGCGACTTTTTCTTTGTCCGATGGCCGGGTGGGATTTTATCCGACGCCATCCTCAGAGATTTTGCAGTTTCAGCGATCGGCCGCTTCCTTCCCGGCCGCTGCCGGCGTTGCCCGCCGGATCGACCTCGTATCGACCATGGCATCGAAGCACTCCGCAAGGTTGGTGGCTTCGTGCGATGGCTGAGAGCGTTGGTCATCCATCCCGGGCGGCGGGCAAAACGAAAACTGGCCAACAGGCCGCCACCAAGGGCCTGGGACGGCACAATCGCTCCAGGCCCACAAGCCCGAGCGGCGCTTGAGCCCCAGGTCGCGAACTGTGTGGGGACGACGACCTGCGTGGTCATGGAACAGGCCGTGTCGGAAAGCACGCCGAGTTTTTCCGGTTCCCCGACCGTTCCGGTGGCGGACGAGGAGCCTCTCGCGGACGTGAAAGACGACGGTCCTGTCGCTCCGGCGCTGGTGACGGACGAAGACTCCGCCGTCTTCGGGCGGGCCATGGCGTTGTTCGAGGTCTGGTCTGACCCTGCGCCGGACTGGATGCAGGAGGCCTTGCGCGAGGAACTCGACAGGCTTTCCATTGTCGGGTGGTCTCTTTTCGCCACGTTCGGCGATCCGGCGATGGGGCTTCTCGAGACCGCCCTGACGGTCGGGTTGCTTCCCGAGGATCCGGCCAAGCGCGTGGTCACTCAGGCGATTCTGGACGGTGCTCAAAGACGGAAAATGCCGCTCGACACGCCGGCCGATGACGGTCTGGTGGATTCGCCTTGCGCGATTGCGGACGATGACCTGCGGCCTGCCCCGGTCGTCGTCGCTCACTTGACCATGAATGCCGCTTGGCTCTGCGAGATCGTCGATAATTTTGTGATGCTGGAGGATATCCGTGCTGCCGGACGCGTCGATGACGCCCCGTCCTTCGACGAGCGGTGGGGTGCTATTCACCAGGAAACGGCCGAGCGTCTGAAATTCGCCATGCAAACGATGTCCGATGAGGATTGGCGCAGCATCGACCAATTTCCCGATCGGGCGAGGCGCATTCGCATTCTGACGGATCGCTTTCGCGAAGCGTTGCGGGTGGATGGAGGAGGCCGTCGCGACGATGACGGACTCTTTCGGTCGCCGCCCTCGCCGGTCGTGGTTTCCGAAAGCCGGAATGGCACGGGCGCTCCATTGTCGACCTCGCTGGAGGATATCCTCCGTGGGGCGGGCTATGTCGTCAGAAGCCTTCCGGCGATGCATGGCTCGGCCTCGGGGGGTGCTATCGACTATCTGGCGCAACGCGACGGAGTCGTCTTGTTATTGCGGCTTGCCGATCTTTCCGGCGGCGACTGGGTCATGAATGGCGACAGCTTGGCGCCATGGCGTGCGGCGACGGGCCATGCCGTGCCTTCCCCCTGCCGGGCTGTTTGGCAGCGTCTTGCTCTCCTCCGATCCTTGAGCCGAGAGGTCAAACCCTGCGCCGGTGTCGTGGTGTTGAAGGATGGGCAGTTCACGGATGAACAGGCGGTGGCCCGTATCGTTGAGCGTGATCGCTGTCGAACCGATGTCGGATTGGCATGGTTGGACAAGTCGTCCGCCACCTTGCCCGATCTAGCCGCGTGGCTGGTTCGGGTGGAGGCGTCTCAATCCATGGCTTCAGGTATCGGCTGACGGTTACGGCAAGGGATTGTGGTGAGACGATGGGCTTGCGATCGGAAAAGGGTGACGATGGTTTCTGCGTGCTAACGCTGGCGGATCTGGAATTTGCCGATCTCTATGTCAGCGCGTCGGGTTACGGCTATTTTCGGTCCGGCGCGGCGACGACGCTCTCCATGGTGCCGCCGTCGCTCAATCCCGCACTTGTCGGTCTCATTCGCAGCCTTTCGCATCGCGTCGCGGCCAGACCGGATCGGCGGGAGTTTTCAATATCCTACGAAGGTGCGACCTATCGCGTCGCTTTGCTCGAAGCCATTGACGGGTTGTGGTATGTGCTTCGCCGCGGCCCGGCGCGCGTTCCGGCGATCCGCGATCTCGGTATTCATCCCCGGATCGCCGCCGAACTGATCGAATTGGGGCGGGAGAGCAATCACGGGATGGTGATCGTCGCCGGCAAAACCGGAGACGGAAAAACGACGACGGCCTGCGCTTTGTTGGGGGCTTGGTTGGAGTATTTTGGTGGTGTCGCCGTCACCATCGAAGATCCGCCGGAGTTTCCCCTGCATGGGGCGAAGCGATCCGGCGAAGGCTTTTGCTTTCAGCGCGACGTGCAGGAAAAGGGTTTTGGCGATGCCCTGGCCGTGACCATGCGCTATACGCCACGCTTCATTCTTTTGGGCGAGATTCGCTCCGAAGCGGCGGCGCGCGAAGCTCTGCGGGCCTGTGTCAATGGCCATGTGGTGGTGACGACATTGCATGCGGGAAGTATCGAAGAGGCGTTGCAGCGTCTGCTCGATCTCGCTGCCGATGGCGATGGCCGGGCGGCTGTACAGGCAACGCTTGCCGCCGGCTTGAGCGCCGTCGTCCATCAACGCTTGGCTGGCGACGGAGCCGATCGGCGATTGGAAATGAAGTTCCTGTTTCCCAAGCCAAGTCTGGCCGATCCGGTTCGTGCGATCATTCGATCCGGCCGCATGGAACAGCTTGGCACCGAGATCGAACGTCAGCTCAATCGTCTCCTCAATGGCGCGGCGGGCTCATGGCTCTCCTGATGATGGCCGGCGCCATGCTGATGGTGATCGGTTATTACCTGTTTCTATTGCCGCCAGCGACATCCCTGGCCAAAGACGCACCGTCGGCCGAGATCGTTGCGGCGGCCATCTTGAGTCGTCAAAAGGCGGCGATCGACTGGTGTTTGCGCACCGCCTGTGCGGACGGCACCGTGCCGGCGGACGGATTGACGCTTCCGCCTGGGTACGGGGCTGTGCCCTGGGTGAAAAGCGTGGCCCTGGGCGGTCGTGTGTCGACCTATGTGACCGGTCTCCAGGTCAGCAGCTTGGCCATCGCGACCAGCCTGGGTGACTTGACCGCTGGTGGGCCGTCAGCCGGTTTGACCGCCGCCGATGCCACCGTTATCGCCCGCGATCGGGTCGCCGGGCGGTCCGCCGTCGCCGTCGTGCCGGGTGTTCCCGCCGGGGTGCCGGTGATCTCGCAAAAAGTTAAGTGATGGGGACGGAAGCGACTGCCCTGGGAATCTTGCACATGTGCATTATTTAGTTATATTATGTATATGTGCAGTTTCCAAGGAGGCGGCAATGGCGGAAAGTCTTCGAAAAACGGTGGCGGTCGGTAACGATGATGTCGTTCGCGGGATGATGGGCGTCTTTCGCGTTCTTGCCGCATGGAAGGCTTCGAACGATCAGGCCCGCCGGATTTTAGGATCGCCGCCGGAGCGCACCTTCTACGCTTGGAAGGCGGGGAAGGTCGGTGGCCTGTCGCATGATACGGTGCGGCGTTTGGGCTATGTGCTGGGGATCTACAAGGGGCTTCAGATTGTCTATGCCAATCCCCAGCAAGCGGACGACTGGCCCGGCAAACCGAATCGCGCTTTCGGCGAGCAGGCGCCTTTGGAGCGGATGGCTGGCGGAGATGTCACCGATCTGGCCGATGTTCATCGCTATGTCGATGCCTATCGCGGCGCCTGGTCGTGAAATCACGGTTGGTTTCCTGGCCGAGAGCGACCCGCATTGTCGCGTCGCGGTTTCCGCCTGTAGATTTGTTTGAGCGGATATCCCTGGATCCCAAGGATTGGGATGCCTTCATTGCTCTCGAATCTTTGGTCAATCCACGACTACGCCAGGACGTCGGCGAGATTTCCTTGGTGCCTCCGGAAGAGCGGCTCTCCGGTCCGGGCGCGAGCTATGTGATGGCCCCCTTTACACATGTCAATCCCAAGGGATCGCGATTCAGTGACGGGTCCTACGGGGTCTATTACGCGGGGCGCACCTTCGAGACGGCTCTCTTCGAGACCATATATCATTTCGAACAATTCTTTGCCGATGCCGATAGAGGTGTTCGTCGGTCGGAACAGATGCGTGTCCTCGTCGGTGTGATCAACGCTGATTTTCTGGATGTCGCCACCATGCCTGCCGCGGGATGCGGCCCAATCCTCCAACCTGGTGATTACGGGGCGGCGCGGGCGTTGGCCGTCGAACTCCGTGGCGAAGGCGTGAATGGGCTGGTTTACCCGAGCGTTCGGCACTCTGGGGGTGAATGTGTCGCGGCTTTCAGGCCAAAGGCGGTGGGCGTTCCCGCCCAAACCAAACATCTCGCGTACCATTGGGATGGGGCGCGGATTGACAAATATTTCGATTATGACGAGACGCAGTGGATTCCGCTCTGAACGCGACCGAGCCCGTCGTCACAGAGCCCCCAGGTCTCGTAACACCGCCTTGCCGATCTCCACTCTCGCCTTGCCGAGATCAAACCTCGGCATGTCGAGATTCAGGGCAAAGATTCGTGTTTCTCCGTCTTTCTCGACCCATCCGACCCACCATCCAAGCGCCGAGGCATAGCCCGTTTTGGCGTAAAGCGTGGCGGCGGCCGATTTTTCTATCGTCATGATGGCGCGGACTTGACTCAAAGTGCGGGCCGAGACCGGCAGATCGCCCGCGGCCAGACGCGCGAGGAAGGCGATCTGCTGCCAGGCGCTGATGCGAAGATTGCCCTCCAGCCAGAATAAATCGACCGGAGCGCCGCCGATATCGCGATTGCCATAATCGAGGGTGGTCAACCAATGACCGAAGCGCTCGGATCCGATGCGGCGGGCCAGTTGTTGGTAGACCTGTACGCAGGAGAGGCGAAAAGCGGTTCGAAGCGGGATGTCGGCATTGCATGCTTTGGGTAAAATATCCTGGCCGTCCACTAGGAAGGTGGTGCCGTTCCAAGGAAACAGTTCGGTGTCCACATCCGAAACGGCTCCGATTTCCAGGCCGATCAGGCTATTGGGAATTTTGAACGTAGAGGCGG
>DATNIV010000332.1:0-5568 GCA_035604255.1 Telmatospirillum sp.
CGTGAAGGGCGTCTTCTCGCGGGTTGCGGTGGAGCGGACGATAGGGTGTTCGGGCGGCAAATGGCGCTGACCGTAAAGATAGATGGCGAGGCCCGCCAGCATGCCGACGCCGGCGGCAGCGAATCCATAATGCCAGCCGAACCGTTCTTCCAACGTGCCGCAAACCAGCGGCGAGAAGAAAGCTCCCAGATTGATCCCGACATAGAAGATCGAATAGGCCCGATCGCGCCGGTGATCGCCAGGGGGGTAAAGTCCTCCGACCTGAGTCGAAATGTTCGGCTTGAAGGCGCCATTGCCGAGAATCAGCGTCAACAGGGCGAACAGAAAGAGAGATTCGAACGCCATCATGAAATGGCCGATCGCCATCAAGAGGGCCCCGATCACCACGGTGCGGCGCCGGCCGATCAGGCGGTCGGCGAGCAGCCCGCCAAAAACCGGCGTCAGATAGACCAAACCGGTGTAAAGGCCATAAATCTGGGACGCCACCGGTTGGATGGCCAGTGGACCGAAAACGGCTTCCAAGTAGCCTTTCAATGTGGCGAAGCCGGCGACCGATTCGACGGTGCCCGGTTGGAACAGATATTTCACCATGTAAAGGGTGAGCAGCGCCCGCATTCCGTAGTAGGAAAAGCGTTCCCACATTTCGGTGCCGAACAGGAAGGCTAATGCTGTCGGATGTCCGAAAAGGGTGCCGGTTCGGCTTTCGCGGGACTGAGGAGCACTCACGAGCGGTCTCCTGAATTTTGTCGCTACTTTTTTGTCCCTAATGCAATTCGGCCCGGATTTTTTGGCGCAACCGATCGATGGTGTGAAACTCGCCATTCTGTTCGAAATGCCAGAACGTCCAGCCGTTGCAGGCCGGCGCGCCTTGCACCGCGGCGCCGACCTGATGAATCGACCCTTTGTAATCGGCCGAAATCAGCGTGCCGTCGGCCCGAATTTTGGCCATCCAACGCCGCCGGTCGCCGCCCCACAGCAAGTCTCCGGGGTCCAAAAGGCCGCGTTCGAGGACCGTGCCGAAGGGAATTCGCGGCTCGTTCCGCTTGTTGGGGGTGGAGACCATCGACAAATCGGAAATTTCTCGGGTGGCGTCAAGCCGGGCCCGCGCCGCCGCGATATAGGCGTCGTCGCGTTCCAGTCCGATCCAGCGGCGGCCCAGTTTTTTGGCGACGGCGCCGGTGGTGCCGGTTCCGAAGAACGGATCCAGGATTAGGTCGCCGGGGTTGGTCGTGGCGAGAAGGATGCGATAAAGCAGTGCTTCCGGCTTCTGCGTCGGATGGGTCTTCTTGCCGTCACTTTTCAATCGCTCGGAGCCGGTACACAGCGGCAACATCCAGTCGCTGCGCATCTGCAAGCCATCATTGAGATTCTTCATGGCTTCGTAATTGAAGGTGTAGCGGGCGTTCGGCGCCTTCACGCACCACAGCAGCGTCTCATGCGCGTTGGTGAAGCGGGTGCCCCGGAAATTGGGCATGGGATTGGTTTTTGTCCAGACCACGTCGTTGAGGATCCAAAAGCCGAGGTCCTGTAAAATCGCGCCGACGCGATAGATATTGTGATAGCTGCCGATCACCCATAGAGCGCCGTCGTCCTTCAGCACGCGCCGGGCCGCCGACAGCCATTCGCGGGTGAACTGGTCATAAACGGCAAAACTGTTGGATGGATTTTTCTGGTCGCCGAAGCGGTCCCAGTCTTCGTCGACGCCATCAACCTTGCTGTTGTTCGGGCGCAGCAGTTCGCCTCCCAACTGCAAGTTATAGGGCGGGTCGGCGAAGACGAGATCGACCGATCGCGCCGGAAGCGCGTTGAGCGAAGCGATGCAATCGCCTTGGAGAATCACATTGGTCTTGAGCATGGCCATTGACGCACTTTGAGTCAAAGCTCAGCGTGCGTCAAGAATGAGTTGAAATATATGTATTTTAAACGCCTGCGCCCGTCGCCCTCCGTCAGCGCAGGCTGGGGCCGACGGGGCGCCGATAGACGAAAAGCGCCGGAATCAGGGACAGCAGGCCGCCGCCGGCGAGCAGCACCCCGACAAAGGCCAGTTCCGACCATCCCAGGGCGATGGGAAGATGCAACCCGGTGCGTGCCTCGATGAGGGCGCCGGCGCCCCATGAGACGGCCAGCGACAAGCCGAGGCCGAGGAGGCAACCCAAGGCCAAGAGGCCGGTGGAGCCCAGCCATACGGCCAGCAGAACGTAAGCCCGGGGGGCGCCCAACGCGCGGAGGACGGCGTAGCGCTTCTGCCGCAGGCCGACCATGGTCAGCAGCAGGGAAACCGTGGCGACCAGGACCAGGGCGTTGTTGAATCCCGAGACGATGACCATCGCTTGTTTCACGTCACCCAAGGTGCGGTAAATCGAGACCAGGACCTCGGCCGGAAACAGCGCCATGGTGCCGCCTTTGCGATATTCGGATCGCAGTTCATAGGCGGCGGCGACCGATTTCGGCTTGATCACGATGGCCGGCACGCCCGGAATGCTTGGCGCGTCGAAGCGCGAGCCGAGCGGCGCCTCGTCGACGGCATGTCCGTTGCCGAGCCCGTGGATCTCCCAGACGCTTTCGATCGGCACCAGAATGGCCCAGTCCCACGGCGAATTGAGACGCGGCAGGCGCCCGACGATGTGGTACTGGGCATGCTCATGCTGATGGGCATGTTCCTCTGCCCCTTCTTCGCCAAGCGCGCCATTGTGCGCCATACCGTGTGACGGCGTGACCGTCGCGCCGAGCGCGAGCGCGACATTCGCCCCGACGACCGCTTCGTTTTCTTCCGTGAAGCTCCGTCCGTCCGCCGGTTTTAAACGGCCCCAGCGGGTGACGAAGGCCGGGGTCGTGCCGACCACCGGATAGCCGTGGACGACGTCGCCGAAGGCGATCGGGGCGGCTGCGGCAACACGGGGGTCGTCGTTCAAACGATTGAGCAGGCCGCCGTCGATCAGGCCGACGGCTTCGGCTTGCAGATAGACGGAGGTCAGGACCAACTGCGTTTGGCTGCCCGGCGCGCCGACCAGCAGATCGAAGTCGTCGGCGGCGCGCGCCGATGCCGTCCGCAAGGCCTGATCCTGGGCGCTGACGGCGATGCCGATGGCGATGGCGACGGCCACGACCAAGGGAACCGCCCAGGCGATCCAGCGCAGATTTCTGAGATCCGCCAGAATGATCGGCCACGGATTCATGACAGGTCTCCACGGGAGTCGACAATGCGGCCCTGATCGAAATGGACGACCCGGTCGAGACGGTCGAGGAATCTCCGGTCGTGTGAGACGGCGATCAGCGTCGCGCCGGTTTGGCGGGCACCGGTCAGCAGCAACTCGATGACGGCGAGGCCGCTGTCTTTGTCCAGGCTGGCGGTCGGCTCATCCGCCAAGATGAGCTTGGGCTGGCGCAGCAGGGCGCGGGCGACGGCCACCCGCTGTTGTTCGCCGCGCGAGAGCCATTGCGCCCGGCGCGAAAGCTCGGGCAGGGCCATGGCGGACGCCAAGGCGGCTGCCTCCGCCCGATGTTGGGCGGGTATCCGCCAGTGATCGAAACTGATGGGCAGCAGGATGTTCGACAGCACGGATAATTCCGGCACCAAAGCGAAATCCTGGAAGATGAAGCCGACATTGTCGCGACGCCACCGGTCGCGGTTCCTCTCGGACAGCGCGGACAGATCTCGGCTGCCCCAACGGATCGTTCCCTGGCAGGGCGAGAGACCGGCCAGGACGTGCAACAGCGTGGTTTTTCCGGCACCCGATGGTCCCGCGATGCCCAGGCATTCGCCTTCGCCAATCGTCATGGCAGGGATATCGAGGATGGACTGACCACCGTTCTCCGCGATCTGGACGTTCAGATTTTCAATCCGGATCAAGGCGGGGGACGATAAATGCGCGTTAGCTGCGGCGGAAAGCGGCATCGACGATTCTCACTTGGCTGACGAACCCGGTTTCCGGGTCACTCCAGGATCCGACCTGAAGCCGCCCGCGGACGGTGACGGCGTCGCCACCGCTCACCAGTGGGGCGACCCCCTCCAGATAGATAACGACGATGTCGAGGGGCCATTCGGCATCGGATTGGCAGAAGGGGCACAGGGCCATTGGTTCGCGGGTGAGGACGAAAAAATGGCTCTCGGCCTTGAGTGGTGGAGCCATATAGCCCTTCATCGAGACGACGCTGCCGTTGAGAGACAGCAACCGGTCGCTGAATTCAAGGCCGCGGACGCCAAAACTCTTGTAGAGCCCGTCGAAGGTCACGGCGTCCTCGGCTCTGCCCGGGCCTGCCGGTAAGAGCAAAGCGCCGGCGCCGAGAAGAACGCGGCGCCGGCTGATCGCGGACGTGGTGAGATCTCTGACCATCCGTTTAGTGGCTGGCCAGACCCAGGGCGTTGGCCATGTAGCGGAAGACCCGGGTGTTGTCGATACGACCGTGGAACTGCTCGGCGCCGGGGCCGATGGCGGTCAGGACTTCGTCGTCGGCGGCATGGACATCCTGCGGCTGATCCGTGGGCAGGTTCCCTGTGCGGCGAACCGCCAGCGGAGCGGTGCAGTTCTTCTCGTTGGCGACATATTTCCCATCGTCTCCTTTGACGGCCGGAACGTTCGGACCTTCGAGGTGCGGCTTGGTGGTGTCGCAATGGTCGGGATAGGCGCCGAAGACGAAGGCCAAGCGGCGGGAGACGTCGACGGAGGCGGGATAGCCTTCGGCGTCGGCGGCCGGATAGTTGGGGAATTTCGCCTCGTTGTAGACGCCCATCTTGTCACGCGCGGTATCACCCTTGCGCTCATCGTCATAGGTGCCGGCGAGCGAGACGGGGTGGGTATGGTCGCCGACCACGATGATCAAAGTGTCATTCTTCTTGGCGGCGAAGTCCTTGGCCAGCTTGACGGCGTTGTCGAGCATGATGGTGTCATAGACCGCGCGTTCCCAATCGAGGACATGGGTGTATTTGTCGATCAGGCCCGATTCGACCATCAGCACGAATCCCTTGTCGCTTTTGGACAGAATATCGAGGGAGGCGCGCACCTGATCGGTCAGATCCGGCTGGTCGGGGAACTTGTCGACCGACCCCTTCTTCAGAAAACGGCGATCGAGGACACCGTCGAGATTGCCGGTATTGAACAGGCCGAGCAGTTTTTTCGGGGTCCGCCCCGGCTGGACGGCGGTATTCAATTCGGTGCCGGTGGTGACAAAGCTGTACCCGGCTTCCTGGAAGAGTTTGATGAAATCCTGATTGTCCTGGCGCTTCGAACCAGGGGTCATTTTATCCAGGAAGTTGGGAGAACCGCCGCCCATGATGACGTCGGGCTGGACCTGGTAGAACATCTTGACGATATCGTTGTAGTCGGCGCGCCGACGGGTGTGGGCGACCATACCGGCCGGCGTGGCGTCCTCGATTTCCGTGTTGGTGACGACGCCGACTGCCATATTGCTCCGCCGCTTCACCAGTTCGGCGATGGTTTCCACCTTGGGATGGTCAAGCGTGTTCTTGTTCTGCGCGCAATAGACGCCCAGCGCGTTGACACAGGATTTGTGACCGGTGGTGTAGGCCGACATGCTGTTGGCGCTGTCGGTCACCACCGAGTCCGTTCC
>DATNIV010000333.1:0-5493 GCA_035604255.1 Telmatospirillum sp.
GCAGCATCGGCCAGTTTTCCGCGTCATGATAGCGCAGGAACGCCTTGTGCAGGCGGCGCTGTATGATGCCCTTGGCCGAAAAGACCTCTTCCGAACCGGTCCGGCGCACCGGGCGCAAGGGGTTGCGTCCGCTGTAATACATCGCGGCCGAGAGCGACATCGGCGACGGCAGGAAGGTCTGGACCTGATCGGCCCGATAACCGTTCTTCTTCAGCCACAAGGCGAGATTCATCATGTCTTCGTCGGTGGTGCCGGGGTGGGCCGCGATGAAGTAGGGGATCAGATAAAGCTCTTTACCTGCTTCCTTGGCGAATTTATCGAACATCGTCTTGAAGGCGTCATAGGTGCCGATGCCCGGTTTCATCATTTTGGAGAGTGGCCCCGCTTCCGTGTGTTCGGGGGCGATCTTCAGATAGCCGCCGACATGGTGGGTGACCAATTCCTTGACATAGGCCGGATCGCGCACCGCCAAGTCATAACGCAAGCCCGAGGCGATATGCACCTTCTTGATGCCCGGCAGGGTTCGCGCCTTGCGATAGAGTTCGATCAGCGGCGTATGGTCTGTGTTCAGATTTTTGCAGATGTCGGGGAAAACGCAGGACGGCCGCCGGCAGAGGCTTTCGGTTCGCCGATCCTTACAGGCCAGGCGATACATATTGGCGGTCGGACCGCCAAGATCGGAGATGATCCCGGTGAAGCCCTTGGTTTTGTCGCGGATATCTTCGATTTCTTTGAGGATCGAGGCTTCCGACCGGCTCTGGATGATCCGTCCCTCATGCTCGGTGATCGAACAGAAGGAACAGCCGCCGAAACAGCCGCGCATGATATTGACCGAAAAGCGAATCATGTCCCAGGCCGCGATTTTCGCATCCGCGTAGGCCGCATGCGGCGCCCGGGCGTAAGGCAGGGCGAAGACTCCGTCCATTTCCGGCGTGGTCAGGGGAATGGGCGGCGGATTGAGCCATAACTCCCTGTTGCCGTGTTTTTGCACCAGCGGGCGGGCGTTGCCGGGATTGCTCTCCTGATGCAACAGCCGCGAGGCATGGGCATAGAGCACCGGATCGTCCTTGACCTGTTCGAAGGACGGCAAACGGACCGCCGTGCGTTCGGCTGGCTTCGAATGAGAGTCAGTGGCGCCGGGCGTCTCGTCGATGCTGCCCGACGCCAAGATCGTCCAGCCATCGGGCAAGGCGTCACGCAGGAAGGCGGTGCCGCGAATATCGTCGAGTTGCGCGACGGGTTCGCCTTTGGCCAAGCGATGGGCGATGTCGATGATGGCCCGTTCGCCGTTGCCGAAGACCAGCAGGTCGGCTTTGCTATCCATCAGGACCGATCGGCGTACTTTGTCGGACCAATAGTCGTAATGGGCGATGCGTCGTAACGAGGCTTCGATGCCGCCGAGAACGATCGGCGTTTCGCGGAAGGCCTCGCGGCAGCGCTGGGAATAGACGATGACGGACCGATCGGGGCGTTTTCCGGCCTCGTCGTTCGGCGTATAGCTGTCATTGTGACGCAGCCGGCGATCCGAGGTGTAGCGATTGACCATCGAATCCATATTTCCGGCGGTCACGCCGAAAAATAGATTGGGCTTGCCGAGCGTGGCGAAGGCCGCCGCATCGGACCACTCCGGCTGGGCGATGATGCCGACACGGAACCCTTGCGCCTCCAGCACGCGGCCGATGACCGCCATTCCGAAACTGGGGTGATCCACATAAGCGTCGCCGGTGACCAGGATGATGTCGCAACTGTCCCAACCAAGCGCATCCATCTCGGCGCGCGACATCGGCAACAGAGGCGCCGAGCCGAATCGGTGCGCCCAGAATTTGCGATAGCTGAAGATGCCCTTGGCACTTTGCATGGGGCGTTCCAATAAATCTGCTGACGGTGGCGGAGGCGGGCGGATCATAAGCCAATTCCGTTGTCGATGGAAAGGGCCGGGCGCGGGAAATGCGTGGTTGGGCATCGGATCCTGCGTGCTCCGGGTGCGCAATCACTGGCGGCAGTGTATGGTGTTGTCAAAATCGCGGAAGAGTTGGGGCTGTCGGCTCTTCACGAAGGGGGGGCGCTTGGGATGCAGCGGGATATATCGGACGTCAAGAATTGGATGAATCTATTCCGTTGGATCGTGAAGTTAATTCGTGATGAATATGGTGTTCCTGAAGAAAAATTGACAAGAGCAGCCAGTATAGAGCTGGATATAGGGCTGTCCGTCGAGCAAGTAGAAGAGGTGTTGGTAATTCTTTCTGAATCTTTTCATGTTTCGTTTCCCGCAGGAACTCTTGATGAGCTGGTGAAATTCGAGGAACTTTGTATGCTGACGGCGTGGTTGGCGGGCCTCTACAAACAACCTGAATTTCTTGGCGCCGGTTTTGCGGCAACGGCGGCGGCGATGAATCCGTCGGCGGGCGCTTAATCCGTATTTCTCACACTCGCGTCGTCGGCATCGCGCTCAAAGTCGTCTCAATCGACGACGGTCATTCCATGCGCAAAAATTACACTATGTTACACGCAATCGTCGTCGCCCTGGCGTAAGCATGCGTCGAAGCGGGGAACTCCTGACTTCGACTCTGTTTCTGACCATCAAGGAGGCCGTTATGGGTCCTTTACTGAAGAGCGCGATGATGACAGCCGTGACGGGCGCCATCATGACAATTGCCGTCAGCACGGCGTTCGCTGATCCCAAAGATTTCCGCTTCGAGGCTGTTCAACCGCATGTCAAGGCGGCCGCCGACGCGGTGGTGTCCTTGCGGTTGATTCACCTTCCGGACAATAAGCCGGTGGCTGGTGCCGTGATCTTTTCCAGCAAGATGGAAATGCCGATGGCCGGCATGGCGCCGATGACGACCAAGGTTTCCGCTCTGAAGCCGACGACGCCGGGCGAATACCCCTTCCAGACCGATTTCTCGATGGGGGGCGACTGGACGCTCACGGTTTCCGCCAAGGTTCAGGGCGAGACTGCGACGGTCAGCGGCTCTGTGCCTTTCATGGCGATGAAGTAGCAAACGGCAGCGGATGAAGGGCTTCATGATGACCGTAAGCAAATGGAAGGCGGTGCCGCTGATCGCCATACTGCTGTCTGCGCCCTTTTCCGCCCGTTCGGCCGAGATGGCGCATTCGGGAATGATCGGCAGCAGCGATCTCGATCAACTGATCGCCACCGCCCGGCAGATGAGTCCCGAACTGGCGGTGGCGGCGCTGGAAAGCGAAGCCGCCGCCGCCAAGGTGGCGGGTGCCGACAGTCTGCCGGATCCGAAATTGCAATGGCAGGCGATGGATATCCCTCGCGATTCATCGAGCGGTCTGCCCGGTCGCCTGCCTCGGACCGACAAAGTTTATGTGCAGCAGGATTTTCCCCTTTGGGGCAAGCGCGATTTGAAGCGCCAGATCGCCGAGGCGAACAGCGCCAAGGCGGCGCTGCTCAAGAAAGTCGTGGAGACCGAACTGGTCGCCAGGGTGAAGGTCGCCTACGCCCAATATCATCAGATCCACCAGACGATGGACCTCGACAACGAGTTGCTGCCGCGCCTGACAACGATCGCCAAATTGGCCGGAGCGCGATACGGACTGGGAGTCGGCAAGCAGCAAGAGGCCACCAGCGCCGAAATCGAACGAACCGAACTGGCGTCCGAGTTGGTCCGTCTGGACGGCGAGCGTCGCAAGGCCAAGGCCCGTCTCAACACCCTGGTGGGGCGGAGTCCCAACGAACCGATCGCCGAGACGCCCCTTTTGCGCCCGATTCCGTCGGTCATCGATCTCGCCGAAGTGACGGATCGCGCCCAACGCTTCAACCCGGACCTTAAGGCTCAGGACGCCGAAATCAGTTCGACCGATCGGACCACGGACTTGGCCGAAAAAAGCTGGTACCCCGACGTCGGGGTTAGTGTCGGCGCGGTAAAGGCCAACGGCCGGTTTGATGGCTATGAGGCGATGCTCGAGGTCAATATCCCGCTTCGCGGCGGTCTGCGCGAGTCCGAGATCGGCGAGGCCAAGGCCATGGCCGGTGCAGCTAAAACCAAGCGTCGACTGAAGGAATTGGCGATCGAAAACATGTTGGCCGATTCCTATTGGAGCCTGGAATCGGCCCGCCGTGTGGAAAAGCTGATCGTCGACAGTTCGCTTCCGCAAGCGCGCATCGGATTCGAGAGCGCCGCTCACGCTTATGAACTCGGCAAAGGGGAATTCATCATGGTTCTGAGCGCCGAGCAGCAATGGCGTAAAACGCACGTAGCCCATCTGCAGGCGCAACTTGAGCAACAAATGGGGCTCGCCGATATCGAGCGCCTGATGGGAGACGACCTATGAACCGCAAGGGGTCCCTAAACGGGGTCGTCGTTGCCGGTCTCGCCGTTGCGGTCGGGCTTGGCGGCGGCTATTGGCTCGGCCGTGCCGTGCCATCGCATGACGCGCCACCCGCTGCTCCGGCGGCGGCGATTCCGGCCCAAGATATGGCCAAGTCGGACGGTTCGATTCTTTATTACAAAGACCCCACGGGCAAAGCCGATTTTTCGCCCGAGCCGAAAAAGGACGCCGCGGGGCGCGATTATGTGGCGGTTTATGCCGGCGAAGAGCCGCAAGCGGCGTCGGTCGCGGCGTCGCCTCTTCCTGTCGCGCCGGTCCCATCCCAGGGAAAGCGCAAGATTCTCTACTACCGCAACCCGATGGGGCTTCCCGACACGTCGCCGGTGCCCAAAAAGGACGCCATGGGAATGGATTATGTCCCGGCCTATGAGGGCGACGACAGCGGATCGACCGTCAAAATTTCGCCCGACCGGATCCAGACGTTGGGTGTGCGAACGGAGGCGGCCCTGCTTCGCAAATTGACTCATACCGTGCGCGCCGTGGGAACTGTCCAAGTCGACGAGCGTTTGGTGGCGCTGGTGTCGCCGAAGTTCGAAGGTTATATCGAGACGCTGCATGTCGACACCACCGGCCAGGCGGTGCGCCGCGGCGAGCCTTTGATGGAAATCTACAGTCCCGATCTGGTGCTTGCCCAGCAGGAATATCTGGCGGCGTGGAAGGGGCTTCAATCGCTCGCCTCGGACGCCAGTTCGGAAGCGCGCGACTCAGCCGCCATGTTGGCCGAAGGGGCGTTGCAGCGCCTGCGCAATTGGGACATTACGGATGCCCAAGTGCAAAAGCTGAAACGCGGCGGACTCACGTCGCGGACATTGACCTTTGTCTCGCCGGCCAATGGCGTGGTGCTGGAAAAAAATGCCATCCGCGGTCAGCGCTTCATGCCGGGCGACATGCTCTATCGCATCGCCGATCTGTCGAATGTCTGGGTCATCGCCGACGTGTTCGAACAGGAACTGGCGTCCGTGCATCTTGGCCAAGAGGCCTCGGTGACGTTCGGCGCGCTGCCCGGTCAGACCTTTTCCGGTCACGTCACGTTCATCTATCCGACGTTGTCGGCCGAGACGCGGACGGTGAAGATCCGCATCGAATTGCCCAATCAGGAGCGGCGTTTGAAGCCGGCTCTCTACGGTACCGTCG
>DATNIV010000334.1:0-6187 GCA_035604255.1 Telmatospirillum sp.
GCCGCGCCTGGCCGACGTGTTAACCGTCGCCCTCGAGCGACTGGGCTATCGCGTGCTGTCGACCGGCAAGGGCGAAGAGGCCTTGCGCCTGCTCGAGTCCGAATCGGTCGATCTGCTGTTGACCGATCTTCGCATGCCCGGCTTGAGCGGTCGCGACTTGTTGCGGGAAAGCAAGAAGCGTCGTCCTGGCCTGCCCGTGGTGGTGATGACGGCCTATAGTTCGGTGAAGGATGCGGTCGAGGTCATCAAGGAAGGCGCCTTCGACTATGTCGGCAAACCGTTCGAGATCGACGATCTGGAAACGGTCCTGAAGAACGCCCTCAGATTATCCGATGCGCTTGCCGACAATGAACGATTGCGCGAGGAGTTGGTCGGTCGCTATCGCTTCGACAGTCTGGTTGGCGCCAGCCCCGCCTTCCGCAAGGTCATCGAAAGCATCACCGAGGTTTGTGAAAGCCGGGCCAATGTGTTGATTTCGGGCGAAAGCGGCACCGGCAAAGAATTGGTGGCGCGGGCTATCCATTATAACAGCCCGCGGCGGGATCACCCCTTTGTCGCCATCAACTGCGCCGCCATCCCGGAACCGTTGCTGGAAAGCGAATTGTTCGGACATGTCAAAGGCGCCTTCACCGGCGCCGTGACCAATCGCGCCGGACGTTTCGAACAAGCCGATCGAGGAACCTTGTTCCTCGACGAGGTGGGCGATATGCCAATGTCCATCCAGGCGAAAATCCTGCGTGTTCTTCAGGAGCGCGCCTTCGAGCCCGTGGGAACCACACGGACGCGGACTGTCGACGTGCGGATCATCGCGGCCAGCAACAAGGAGTTGCAGGCGGAGGTGCACCGTGGACACTTCCGCGAAGATCTGTTCTATCGTCTCAATGTCTTTCCCATCGCCCTGCCGCCGTTACGCGAACGAATCGAAGACATTCCCTCGCTCGCCCACTTTTTCCTGACCGGCCTGAGCACCGACATGGGGAAAAGGATTACCGGCTTCTCGCCCGCGACCTTAAAGGCGATGAGCGACTATTCATGGCCGGGAAACATTCGCGAATTGCAAAACTGCATTGAACGAGCCGTCATCGTTTGCAAGCGCGACCGGATCGACGAGGGTGATTTGCCGCGCTATCTGAAGGACACGCAACCGGTGGTCCTCGACGGCCCTCCGTTTCCCGTCGATCTCGACCGCGAGTTGGCGCGCATCGAAATGGACCTGATCGTCGCCGCGCTCAACAAGGCTGATGGTATTCAGGTCAACGCCGCCGGCCTTCTGGGAATCAACGAGCGCAGCTTGTGGCATCGAATCAAGAAATTCGGCATCCAAATCACCAAACGGGTCAACGGCGACCCGTCGGCCGGTTGAAAGGGATTTTCCCCATGAGACGTCATCGTTTTCCGTTGTCGCTCTGCGTCATCGCCTGTCTCGCCTTTTGGGGCACGGCCTCCGCCCATGCCGATAGCGGCGACGATGCGGAGGCCAGGCAACTGATTCAGACGGTCGTTTCCGATGCCGTGCAGGCCTTTGGCGACAAGACCCTGGCCCCGGCCGAACGGATGTCTTCGCTTGCCGAATTGATCGATCGCCATGGCGACATCGCGATCTATTCCGAAGACGCCCTGGGGCGGTACTGGAAGCGCTTATCGCCCATCGAGCAGGCCCATTTCGCCAAATTGCTCACCCAATATCTGCAAGGCTGTTGGGAAGGGCCGTTAAACAACGTGCCCCCCAGTTTGCGGATCGACTTCACCACCAGCGACGTCCTGGCGGACGGCCGCATCGCCGTCCATTCGCTGGCCGTCGTGCCCAATGACACGCTGGCCGTCGACTGGACGATCACCCGCGCCGCCGACGGACGTCCGATCATCGCCGACGTCGCGGTCGACGGCATCAGCGTCTTTCAAACGATGAAAAGCGATTTTCTGTCGATCCTGCGCGCCAACGGCGGGCGCCTCGACATCTTGTTCAACGCCGTGCAACAGAAAATCGCCACGCAGCAAGAGCCTCGCTGAGGCAGGTTCGGTTCGACGAAACGATACCCAACGCCCACATGTCCCGGACCACAGCCCCCAATTTCAAAAAAGTGCGCCAAAAGACCACAGTCCACATGTGGGGACTGTGGTTCGATAAAGACCCTGATAGCCTTGGACGAATAATGCCCAGAGGACTCGTCCATGAACAAACTCGCTCTTGTCAGCAGTGCATCATCGGCAGCCACAGAATATACGCATGATCTGCGGATAGTCGTGTCAGTCATCGTGACGGAAGGCTCAAGACCGTAGCGGCGAGACTATTAATATGGCGCATACAGACCGCAAAGGAATTGGCAAAGAAGCAAAACTAATAATTTGCGGTGCCATTGCTCTATCTCTGGCTGTCATCGCCATTGCAGCATTTTCTGTGTACCAAAGCCGATTGCAAGTCGAGGACAGAGCGTTCTCCTCCGCCGAGAATGTTGCGCATTTGCTCGACCAGAGCATTTCCAGCCTCATGGTCAAGAGCGACAGCGCTCTCCGGTCCCTTGTCGAAGAGACTGAACTGAGACTTGCGGCAGGCGGCATCCTTGATGACTCCATCAACGACTATATCGCTCGCATAATTCGGCTCAATCCCGAACTTGTTTCCGTGCGTTTGGTAAGTCCCGACGGGACAATTCGGTTTGGTGTCGACAATTCAGGAGCGAGGCTTCTTTCAAATTCAAGTCCCAAAGTCAACGTCAGCGACCGAGATTATTTCAGTCAAGCGCGAGATGCTGCCAATTCTGACGTGGTGATTACCCCACCATTTTTTGGCCGTCTAACCACCGCATGGATAATGCAGTTGGTGCGACGCGTCTCTTTGCCTGACGGTCGTTTCGCTGGGATCGCTTACATTACCTTAGATATCCAATACCTTGAGCAATCGCTTCGGGCAGCGGATTTGGGTCCGCACAGTTCGGTCTCTTTGCGGACGTCAGATCATTCGCTCGTTGCCCGCTATGTGCCGTCGGACAACAGCCCAACGAAAATAAATGATAAAATGATTTCAGACGGTTTGCGCGAGATGGTGAGCCGGGACCCCGAAGGCGGTCGGTATGCCGCCGTCGCCGCACCTGACGGCATCTTCCGGTACTTCGCCTACCGTCGCACCAAGGCCTATCCGGGATACGTCAATGTCGGTGTGGCCGCCGAAGACATTGCCGGGGAATGGCAGCGTGAGGCCGCCATTCTGGCGGCTCTGACGATCCTCTTCGGCCTGACTTTAGCTATTGCCGCGAAAATCCTCTCGGTAGCAATGGTGCGCAAAAACCTTGCCGCCATGTCACTAGGCGAAAGCCAGGAAGTGGTCACAGCCCTGATAAACACATCTCCCGACGCGGCGTTGTTGCTCAACGCTGACGGAATAATCTTGGCCGCCAATAAGGAACTGTCCGTACGTTTCAACACGAAAGTGGACGATTTGCTCGGCCGGCAATTCTTTGATTTATTGCCCAGCGAACTTTCTGTTGTCGGTCGTGCGGAATGCCAAAAAGTAATAGCGTCAGGTGTCCCCATTCACTATCAGCACGAGCGCGGAGGGATGATCGTCGAGAACCATGTTCATCCCGTGCGAAGTGGCAATGGCGGGTTCAACCGTATCGCTGTCTTCTCTTGCGACATCACGGAGCGCAAAAGAGCCGAGGAGAAACTTCGGGAAATGGCTCGAACAGATCCTCTGACGGGGTTGGCTAATCGGCGGGCTTCCGTGGAGGCTATCGAGGCAGAGCACCTTCGCACCAATAGGTTTGACTCCGACGCCGCCCTGCTCATGATCGACATCGATCATTTCAAACAGATCAACGACGGCCATGGACACGAAGCCGGGGATCAGGCTCTGGTTGCCTTGGCGACGACTTTAAAGACGGTGGTTCGGGCCACGGATCTGGCGGGCCGATTTGGCGGCGAAGAGTTTGTTGTTCTCTTGGTCGGCTCCGATCTTTCCGGGGCCGTGGAAATGGCGGAACGGATCAGAGTGGCTGTGGCTCAGATCGTAGTGACGTCACCTTCGGGCGACTTCGGCTTTACCGTCAGCATCGGGGTGGCAAAAATTATGAATGGGGATAAGAATTGGTCAGAGGCTCTGTCCAGGGCCGACAAAGCGATGTATGAGGCCAAAGGCTCGGGTCGCAACCAAGTGGTCGCAGTGAGCATAGAGCATCCCACTCCATGACGGCTCCACGGCCCAGACCGGTCATTCCCCCCCGCGCCATGAGGACAGAGTCCAAATCCGACGTCATCTGAATCGAGTAGGAGGGTTCCTCGCGGTTCCCTCCTCTCACACCACCGTACGTACTCATCGTATACGGCGGTTTCCAACGGCGTTCAACGCGGCGAGGTGATCGGCGAGGCCGACCAGCCCGAGTGAAGTGAACCATGCGTTGGACATGGCTTGGAGCAGGGCGTCGTGCGCCCCGCGTCCCGGGCGGAAACCGAAACTCGATGCCGAGAAGGTCGGATCGAGGATCGGTTCCAGGATTTGCAGGATCGCCTGCTGGACGAGGCGGTCGACGACACAAGGAATGCCTAATTTTCGCACCCCCTTCCCGTCCGGCTTGGGAATTTCCTTCCCACGCACGGGCTTCGCTCGGTAGCTGCCGTCGAGCAGCGAGGCGATCAGCCTTTCACGGTTGTCGGCAATCCACGGCCGCAAGTCGGCGACGGTCATCCCGTCCACCCCCGGCGCGCCGCCGTTCGCTTTCACCCGCTTGTAGGCTTGGTTCAAGTTCGCCGAGCTGGCGACCTTTTCCATCAGATGTTGCGTCAAGGCTCGGTTCTGTTCCCATGCCGTGGCCGCTTGCCGCTCCTCGCTCGCCCCAGTTCCGGTTCCGCCTTTGCCGGTAGCGCCGTGGCGCAACGACGCCTTCAGGGCCTCGTCGAAGAGATCCATCTGGTCACCGCTGCCTTGCTGCTTCTTCACGTCCATCGAATGTGCTCAGCCTGCTCCTTGGCTGTTGAATTCGGCCCTTCATCCGGTGAACCGGACTAATATGGCCTCTGCTGACTTCTCCCTACTCATCGGAGGCCGTTGCCGACATCCTGCTCCGGATCGCCCGGAGAAGCGGAGAGATCTCCCAGGGTAATGCGCTGCTCTTTCCCTCGGTCGCCGCCGGATTTACCAATGCGCGTGTCTGTTTGGCTATCGGGCGTCCCCATCCATGGCTGGGTTACCCCACCGCACCGGCCTTCTATCCGATGTCTGTTCGTCAGCTCCGAGTTTTGCCTAAGGCTTCCTTCCCACCCCGCCTCGCGACGACGCAGTTGCCTTCAGCTAGCCGTTCCGGCCAACCGGCCCGCAGAGGACTTACACCTCCAAGATCAACGCCATGCCTGGCGCACCAAAAAAGAGCGCCGGTTGGTAAAACCGGCGCTCTTGCCACTACGGAACCACCGCCGCTTCAGCAGCACCGGCCAATTTTACCGGAATACCGGTTTTGCTGACGCTCGAAGAAGAACTCCTCATAGGTCATGATCGGCTCTTCCGGATGGGTGGTTTTCCGATGTTCGACATAGGTGTCGTAATCGGGCACGCCAACCATCAATTGACCGGTTTGCTTCAAGCGGCCGTAAAAATGCTTGATCTGTTCACGCATGCCCGACCTTTCCATCGATTTCGATGGCCGTCACTTTGGACGTCGCCAGCGCTTTGCGGATGGCGATCGCACCATAGAACACCATCGACACCAGCAGGAAGACGAACGCCCCGGCCAGAGTCGCGTCCACATAGTCGTTGAAAACGATCTGCGACATCTGGTCCATGCTCTTCGCCGGGGCCAGGATTTGACCTTTTGCCATGGCGTCGGCGAATTTCTGACCATGGGCCCAGAAGCCGATGGCCGGGATCGGACTGAAGATTTTCTGCAATCCGGCGGTCAGGGTGCAAATCAGCAACCAGGCGGCCGGAAACAGCGGGACCCAGGCATATTTTTCGCGCTTCATCTTGAACAGCACGACGCTGCACATGATCAAGGCGATGCCGGCCAGCATTTGGTTCGAGATGCCGAACAACGGCCACAAGGTGTTGATGCCACCCAGGGGATCGACCACGCCGACATAGAGGAAATACCCCCAGGCGGCCACGGCCAGAGCCGAACCGATGAAATTGTTGGCCCAGCTTTTGGTTTCCTTGAAGCTGGGGACCACCGCGCCGATCATATCCTGAATCATGAAGCGG
>DATNIV010000335.1:0-5818 GCA_035604255.1 Telmatospirillum sp.
CCATTCAAGCCCGATCGCTGGGTTACTTTTGGGGTGATTCGCCATCGTACAGGCGATCTCGATTCTCTTTCCGAGCTCATGATCGAATATTTGCGACGTGAAATCGCCAGACACCTGCAGCCCGGTTCGATTGAACTGCCCTGATCAGATGCTCCGCAGAAGGGTTCTGCGTGCTGTGTCCTCAATGATAGGCATAGGCCCTTTCGTCCAGGTCGATATCCATGTCGGCAACGCTGACCGGGGTGTCGTCACTCTCGAAGAGGATGTCTTCCAGGAAACCAGCGCGTTGGTAGAGATCGTTGCCGCGGCCGCACAGCTCTTGTGTTTGCGCCGAAAGGTCGGAAAGCAGTTCCGTTTGCAGGTCTGAGTCCCGGAACTGGAGCCGATCTTGCGGGGCCGAGGCCTGTCCGGTCGACCAGGCCTGCAGGGCGTTCGTCCAGGCAACCAGGTCTTTGAGTCGAAGGGCGAGGTGATAAAGCGCGCGGCTGCACAGAAGCTGATCCTCGGACGTATGGCCGGGGCTGGCCGTTCCGATCTCTTCGAGATGCGTCAGGGTTTCGACCAGCAGAGAGGTCGTCTCACACCGGATGCTTTCGATCGCACGGTTGAAGAGGGTGACGGGGTCTGCGTCCGTCCTGTCGTCGTTATGCTCTGTCATTCATTTTCACCGGATGCCGTCCGAACACTATATGGCCGATTATTCGCGAAGTCATGCCGGTGGCCTATCCCCAAACAGGGACTTGACGGTCGCCGGTGTGTTTCGGCCGGTCAATTTTCCAGGCGATAGATGATGGTTCCCGACAAGCGGAAAGTCGTCGCGTTCATGTCCGGCGGCTGGGGAAACGGCGCCGCGGTCATCACCGCTTGCTCGGCCGCCCGGTCGAGGCTGGCTATGCCCGAGGGATCGATCCTGTGGTCCAGCAGTTCGCCGGTGGAACTGAGGACCAGGTGATATCCCACCTTGCCTTCCTGATGGCGCAGAATGGCGGCCTGCGGATAATTCCGTCGGGCGAGTCGGGCGATTCGTTCGAAGACGAGATTGGCATAGTCGGAGGGGATCGATTTCGGCGGCGGCGGTGGTGACGGTTCGGGCGGAGCCGTGATCGCAGGCGTCTGCGCCGGTGGCGCAGCGTCGGGGTGGCCTGCCGTACCCGGAGCGGGGCTGGGGTGAACTGGCCGGGCGATCGCTCGCGGTCGTGCTGTCGCGGGCTTCGGCGACGGTGCCTGGGCGGCGCTCGGTGCGAGCTCCGTCGTTGGCGGCGGGGGTTGCGCTTTGGCAGCGCTTGGCGGATCGGGCGGTAACGAAACGGTTGTCGCCGTCGGGGCGGCGAGCGTGATCGACAGGGTCACCGCGCGCGCGACCGGTTGGGGTATCTGCCCCTTCCAATAAAGCAGGCCGCCCAGCGCCGCATGGACCAGGAGGGACGTCAGAACCGCCCAAGCGAAGCGCCGCCGAGTCGGGCGCTGCGCGGCGGCGTCGGCCATCGGGCGAGAAACGCGGGTTAGCGTGGACTGAAGCCCCATTTGGCGAGAATGGCTTGTCCCGCGGCGGACAGCAGGAAGCTGGCGAAACGCCGACCAGTCTGTTCGTCTCCGCCATTTTTCAACACGGCCACGCCATATTCGGCTTCGACGTCGAGAGCCGGCGGCACCGGGATGACGGTCGTTCCCGGCGCTTCCTTCGCCGCCGCTTGCGCCGATGTGCAATAGAGCAGGAAGACGTCGGCCTGTTCGGTGAGATAGGCCCACATCGGCCGATCGGCCGGAATCTTGGGCGAGTTCGGTCCGCCGACCAATTGCAGCGCTTTGCCGCTCAACAGTTGGTAACTGCCGGGACGAAGCTTATCGGCCAGATGGAACAGCTTCCACGCGTAGTCTCCGCCGGGATCGGCTCCGGGAGTGGACGTGCCCAGCCGGACATCGGGTCGCGACATCGTGTCCAACAGCTGATCGCTGGTGGTGACCAATCCCGGTCGGAGCAGCGCGCAGAACCGATTGCGGGCGAATCGCTCCGGCTGGCCGGCCAATCCCGCGTCGGCCAGGCTTTGCGGATTGCCCATGTCGGCGGAGGCGAAGACCTCGGCCGTTTCGCCGGCGCGCAGGCGATCCCGGAGCATCCCGGACGCGCCGAACGTCGTTTGGACGGCGATGCCCTCTTGGGTGGAGAACGCTTGGGCGGCTTCGCTCAGCGCTCCCTTCAGACTCCCTGCCGCATAGACCCGCAGCGCTTGCTCGGCCTGGGCCGAGCAAGCGAGGCAACAAACGATCATGGCCAGACCCGCGAGAGTCAGATGACTTTTGGTGGAATCGCGAAACGATTCCACCAAAAGTCTGAATCCGCCTCTATTCAATAAATGAGAGCGCGTTGGCATATCCAAACTCCTGACTGTAAGTCCCGGGTTGCCCCGGATCCCGTTGTGATGGCGCCCTGTTAGAACTTCATCCGCAGCGTTCCGCCGAAGGTTCTGGGGTCGCCGACATAGGCGAAGAAGGCGTTCGAGATCTCGTTGACGTTTTGATAGTAGTGCGTGTCGAACAGGTTGGTGACCCAGAAGGAGACATCGAACCGGCCGTTATCGATGCTGGTGCCGATGCGCAAATTGGTGATGCCGTAAGCGCCCGCCCGGCTGTAGGACGAGTTGTCGGTCGTCAGGAAGGCGCTGGTGCGATAGGCATATCCGATGCCGGCGTAGCCCAGCATCGTGTCGGTGAGGGGGTGGCTGTATTCGGCCGTGACATTGCCGATCCATCGCGGGGCGTTGGCCACGCGGCTCCCCGTGAGATCCTGAAGGGTGGCGCCGGCGGCAATTTGTTCCGGTGACGCGGGAGCGTTGCGAAAGGATTGGTAAACGGCATCGGTGAACGATCCGTTGGCCGTCAATTTCAGGCCGGCGACCGGCAGGAAAGTCGCCTCGGCTTCGAGGCCGCGCGAGCGGATGGCGCCGACATTGCTCAGCCACTGCTTGGTGGAGCCGTTGGGCAGGAACAGAATGGCGTTCTGCTGGTAGTTGGTGACCAGATCCCAGAAGGCGTCGGTGTTGAACAGTAGGCGTTTGTTCAGGAACTCGGTCTTGACCCCGATTTCGGCATTGTTGACCTTTTCCGGATTGGTCGCGTAGGTCAGCCCTCCGGCCGCCTGGGCGGCGGTCAGCAGGCTGACATTGACTCCGGGTGACTTGTCTCCGCGCGACAGCGTGACGTAAGGCATGACGTC
Organism: Telmatospirillum sp.; assembly: GCA_035604255.1. Classification (GTDB taxonomy): domain Bacteria; phylum Pseudomonadota; class Alphaproteobacteria; order Rhodospirillales; family Magnetospirillaceae; genus Telmatospirillum. Next base: position 3,215 of record DATNIV010000335.1, read on the forward strand.
CTCGGTCGCTTTGTAACTGAGCGACAGAAGGGCCGAGGGCGCGTTGCTGACCACCGAGAACTGGGTCCCGCCCGGCAAGGTGCTGATGGCGCTTTGCGCCTTGGCCTGGGTGAGCCCGCTGATGCCGAGAGCGGTGCATGCCGCGCCGCCGTTCGTCGCGCAGTTGACCAATCCGACATTGCCGGTGTTGTCGTTGCTAATGGTCTGTTCCTTGCGCTCATAGGTGTCGCGCACGCCGCCGGTCAGGGCCAATCTGTCATCGATGTGCCAGGTCGCCTGACTGAACAGGGCATAGCTATTGGTCTTCGGTTTGTTGGTGGTGAACTGACCGAGGCCGTTCATCGCCGCGGAAAGAGCCGCATTCTGACTGGCGGTGCCATGCAGCGCCGCCAATGTGCTGTTGAACGCCCAGGCATCGACATCATTGTAAGTGCGATTGAGGCCGCTGAGGTCCTGCTTGTAATAGTAGAGACCGGCAACGGATTCGATGGTCCTGCCGGTTGGTGTGGCGACGCGAAGTTCCTGGGATGTCTGCGACACCTTATTGACATTGCCGGTGTTGAAGGTGCTCGGCAACGCGCTGTAGTCGCCGTCATTGTTCGGCCGGAAATACCAATATTGGTAGGCGGTGATCGATGTCAGTTTGTAGCCGTCGCCAAAATTCCAATTGGCCTCTCCGGAGACCAGAGCCTGATGGGTCTGATCGGTCTGCAAAGCGTTGTGGTCGGTCAATCGGGCGAAGGGATTTGACGGCGGCGCGTAGCCGGGCTGCACCAATGCGGCGCTTTGCGCGAAATTGTATTTGCCCGCCGCCAGCGGAAAGTTGCCGAACCATAGATAGTCGCTCTGCGCCTCATCCTGGCGTCGGTAAGAGCCGATCAGACGGAAACTGAAGTCGTCTGTCGGTAAAAACAACGCCTGAGTGCGGACGCCATATCGGTTCTCGGCGTTATCTTTGCCGCCGGTCAGCGTGTTTTTGATCGTTCCGTCACGATTGGTATCGTAGGCGGTCATGCGCAAGGCCATCTTGTCGCCGGCCACCGGTCCGGACACGGAGGCGTTGTAGCTATTGAACGCATAGTTGCCGAAGGATGTCTCGGCCGTGGCTTCGGGGGTGAAAGAGGGCAACCGCGAGGTGACATTGATGGCGCCGCCGGTGGTGTTGCGACCGTAAAGCGTGCCTTGCGGACCGCGCAGGATGGTGATCTGGTCGATGTCCTTGAAGTCGAAGGAAAATTCCCCGGGCCTGCCGAGATAGACGCCGTCCTCGTAGATTCCGACGCTGGCATCGAGGCCGTCGCTGAGCAGGGACGTGTTGCCGATTCCCCGGATGCCGACATTGGTTTGCCGGGGATTGGTCTCGGTAATCACCGTGTTCGGCGACAGGCTGTTGAGTTGCCGGGGGTTGTCGAGGCCATAGCGTTCCAGGGTTTCTCCGGGGATGATGGCCATGGGAACCGGGACATCCTGGGCCTTTTCATCACGCCGTCGCGCCGTGACGACGACGTCTTCGATGCTTGTTTCGCTTGCGCTGGATGGCGTCCGGCCGGAAGCGGGGGTTGCCGTCGCGTCCTGGGCGGACGCCGAGGTGGCGAAAAAACAAGTGATTGCGCAAACATACGGACCTGTATAACGAATCAGAGTCCTTCGCGTGGAAAAATGCATGCCGGTCCCCCCAAGAACGATCCCCACAGCCAAGCCGGTCTGGAGCCTGGGTGTCGATGCGATATATATATAAAGTATATAACGCCTTGCGCGACACAAGCTGTCAAGATCTTCGTGCAGGTGACCGTTGATCAGTAGATCTTGGGAACGAACAACTCTTCGGGCAGGGGATTGCGGACATAGTCCGGATTGTGCACCCGCTCCGGCAAGACGACGGGGGCGTGTTCGACCTCGCCATAGGGGATTTGGCTCAGCAGATGGTGGATGCAATTCAAGCGTGTCCGCTTCTTATCCACCGCTTCGACCACCCGCCACGGCGCCTCCGGGATGTGGGTGCGTTCCAGCATGTCTTCCTTGGCCCGGGTGTATTGTTCCCAGCGGACGCGGGATTCGAGGTCCATCGGACTCAGTTTCCATTGTTTGATCGGATCGTCGATGCGCATCTGGAAACGGAAATGCTGTTCGTCATCGGTGATGGAAAACCAGTATTTGAGGAGGATGATGCCGGACCGTACCAGCATTCGCTCAAACTCCGGCACCGATCGGAAGAACTCCTCCACCTCGGCATCGGAGCAAAAGCCCATCACCCGTTCGACTCCGGCGCGGTTGTACCAGCTTCGGTCGAACAGCACGATTTCGCCGCCGGCCGGAAGATGCGCGATAAAGCGCTGGAAATACCATTGGCTCTGTTCGCGGGCGTTGGGGGCCGGTAACGCCGCCACGCGGCAGACCCGGGGGTTCAGGCGCTGGGTGATTCGTTTGATCACCCCTCCTTTTCCGGCGGCATCGCGACCCTCGAACAGGACCACCACCTTGAGCTTGTGGTGGACGACCCAGTCCTGCAGTTTGACCAGTTCCCCTTGCAGGCGGAACAGTTCGCGGAAGTAAAACCGCCGATCGGTCGCTTCCTGGCTTTGGTCGCCGTCGGAGGAATCGCCA
>DATNIV010000336.1:0-2908 GCA_035604255.1 Telmatospirillum sp.
ATGCCTGATTGATCGAGAACTTGATTCATGTCGGGAATTCTATCATCGTATATTGAAATATGCAAATACGATTTTAGCAAGAAATTCCCGGTGCCTTATATCCTCCACCTGAAGGAAGAGGTTTTACGGCTTTTTGGATAAAAAGATACATCGCTGATCGATCGATTTAACGCTCGGCGCCGGACCGGATCGATTGGAGATCACGCCGGGCTGACAGGCGCCGACGATGGTCGGAGAACTTTTCGCCATTAAGGCGCCCCGTGGCAAATCCGTTCACCTTCCAGAACTTGCACATTTTGCATCCGGCGCGCTGATTCCGGGCACGGCCACGCTTATGGTTCATCGCGATCTCCTCGGTGACGGCGTCACACCAAAAGAAATGAGCATGGATGGACCCCGGAGGGCGATGGACTTCACAGGAAGCCTGTCTTTCGCATGGTTGCCCATGCTTATCCTAATCGACGCCACGCGACCGCCGCCGTTGGTCAAGCCAACGGAACCTGCCGCCGGCACGGCGCTCTAATCACACCCGAAGGTGGCCGGTATCTTGTTTGCGGATCATTGCTCCGCGAAATTGGTGCTCGGTGGACGACTCGAACGTCCGACCGCGCGGTTATCAACCGCGTGCTCTACCAGGCTGAGCTAACCGAGCAGGAAACAGCATGCCGATCAGCCTTGCGAAAAGGCGGATGGAGATGCTGTCACCAAAGGATCTCACCGCCATCCGGCGGTAGGCGCCCTTGCCTTTGCGGGCGGGAACAATTTGGAGTTTCAGGCCGCGATTGACCGCCAGACTGGCGGCAATCGGATTTCGCTTTCGTGGAAGCGAACGGAGTTTCAACTTCATTTTTTGGATTCCTTAGAAAAAATGGATAACCGAAAGGATCAGCTATCGGTTTATTGGTACCCGGTGACGGATTTGAACAAAATAGGCCGCATTCCTCACCCTAGTCGCAATCGAACAGACAGGGTGGGGTCAAGGCCCCTTGTTTTTTAGTCCTCTCCCCGCGGTTCTTTGGCATATGATCTCCGCACTTGCCGACATAAGTAATATCGTATAATCTATATATTATGCAAGTCGGCAACCAGTTTCGCTCATATCCCATGTCTGATCTCGCCGCCACGCTGCGGCGATGGATCGGCTGCCAGCGCTTCATCTATAACGCCAAGGTTTCGGAAGATCGCTATTACCGGGGCTTCGCCCGCAAGTTCGCGAGCAATGTCTCAGCACCGATGGATCAGGAATATAGCCGCTTCATCGGCCCCGATACGGCTTGGCTGCGCGAGGTGCCGAGCCAGGTGCTGCGCAACGGCACGGTAAAATGGCGTCAAGCCTATGCCCGCTTCTTCAAAGGCTTGGCCGGCCGGCCAAAAATCCACGGCAAGGACGGAAAACAGTCCGTCTGGCTGACATCGGAGCTGTTCCGCTTCGAGCCCGTCGTCGATGACAATGGCGTCGTGCTGCGGCAGCGTCTGATCCTGGGAACGGCGAAGCGGCCCGTCGGCGAACTTCCCTTCGTCGCCCACAAGGAATTTCTGGCCCCGGCGTCGATCCATATTTCAGTCCAGGCGGAACGCTGGTTCGTCTCGTTCAATTATGACGATGGCGCGCCGGAGTTCAGCGAAGAAGAGATCGCCGCCTGGCTGCAAGGCTTCGCACCTGGCGATTTGTTGGCAAAGGCGCGAGGATTGGATTTTGGCGTGGTGAAGCCGGTCGCCGACAACGTGGGCGGCGTCTTCGATTTCACGCCTCAACAAAAACGTGGAATCCAACGGCGTGAGAAACAGATCAAACGGACACAGCGCACACTCGCCAGGCGGCTGAAAGGATCGAAACGTCGGCTTAAGGCCAAACAACGCCTGGCCACGCTGCATTGGCAGGGCGCCAATGTCCGTCGCGATTTCGCGCACAAGGCCAGCCGGACGCTGGTTAATGAGCCGATGATCTCGCTCTTCTGCTGCGAAGATCTCAAAATCCGCAATATGACCCGGTCGGCCCGCGGCACCGCCGCCGCTCCCGGTCGCAACGTCAGGCAGAAGGCCGGTCTCGACCGTGCCATCCTGGCCTCCTCCTGGGGACAGATCCGTCTGTTCCTTGGCTATAAGGCAAGGCGAGCACACAAGCTCCTTGTCAGAGTCCCCGCTCGCCACACCTCGCAGGAATGTAGCCGTTGCGGCCACATCTCCCCGGACAACCGGCCCTCGCAGGACCGGTTCGTCTGCCAAGCCTGCGGCTATGCGGCGAACGCCGATCACAATGCGGCAGAGAACATTCGGCGCCGTGGCGTCGACCTTCTGCTGTCGGGTCAGTGGTCGGTAAAAGCGGTCAAGAAAGTCGGTCTGACCAAGACCAAGGTACGGGCGGAACGCTCGGAACCGGCGGCGGAGAAATCCGACGCTATCGCACGGGGAGAGGATGTCAGACGAGGGTGCCTTCGGGCGCCAGCGCAACCCTCGTCGAACCGTGAAACTCCGATTACAATCTCAGGAGAGATTTAGTCGTGAGAGAGTTCATACCAGTTTTTACCTTGGTCTGGTCGAAATGCGGGAAATAGGACATCTTCCGCTCGTTTGTCAGGTTGCAGAGTTGTCGGCGGTTGGCGCGATTGCGCACCACCATTCGTGTGACCGAGAGACCGGCCAAGCAATAGCGACAACACCCCCATCAACCCAATAAGAAAAGCCGTTCGCCGACCCCTCTTTCGTTGCAGACGGATGAATTTTTCGCACCCTATCAAGGATGGCATCGGGAGTCGGAAGACGATGCCTCCGACCTCCGTCCAGCTTCTTCCATCCGATTGACGCGAAGCTCATCTTTCCCTCCTTTAGTGGACGATCAGACGGCTGGCGACATCAATACCGTTGGCCGTCAGAGCCACAAGAACAGCAGCCGTCTGATCGTCCAGGA
>DATNIV010000337.1:0-18525 GCA_035604255.1 Telmatospirillum sp.
CCTTGCCGCAAAACCTGACTGGAATCATTGCGCCCAATAGGCACCAAGGCCTTCCCTTGCTGCAGACGTCCTTCGGGCTGTTGTCGTTGGATACCACCACCGACCTTCCTGCCGGCGCCATCGTGACCGTGGAGCCCCTCGACGACCCAACGCTTCCTGTGCCTGAGGACGAGCTTGCGAGTCCGGCCGCAAGCCCTCCTGGCGCCGTCGTCGAGGAGGCTATCGGCGTCTTGCGGCAAATCGGACCGCATATGATTTTGCCGAATCCCGTAGCCACCCCGGATCTGTCATATCATCTGGCTGCGGCTTTGATCGGCCTCAGCGGTGCGATCGATTCGGGAAACGCGCGTCCTTGGCTTGGCGACAAGTTGATCAAACTCCTGCGGAAAGATGGGCATCAGAGCTTGATCGATCGCACGGAAAGCGATCTCGCCGCACTGAAGACCACCGTCAGGATGCCGCTCGCCGGTGACTGGCAATGTTTGATTCTGCCGTTGCCGATCGAGCAGCGTATCGAGCAAATCCGCCTGATTGTCCGCCGCAACAAGAACAAGGACGACGAAACGGAAAACCGAGAAGATGACGGATCCCGGTTTCTTCTCGATGTGACCATGAGCCGACTGGGCGCTCTTCAAATCGACGGGCTGTTGCAACGCAAGTCGAAGCGGTTCGACATGATCTTGCGGTCGCACGCGACCTTGCCCGAGGATATCCGTCGCGACATCAAAATGATTTTTACCCGGTCGCTCGAAGGCATGGGCATGACCGGCAGCGCCAGTTTCCAGCGAACTTTAGCCTTTATCGAGCCACTGCCGAGCATGACGTCAGAAATATCCGGATGGGTGATTTAGGGCTACACATCGGCATGATATTTGCTTGAATTATTGTTGGACGCTGCCACGGCGACCCATGGATACAGCTGTGATCATGCGCGAAGACGCTTCCCACTCGCCTTTTGACCCGTTGGGCTACTACGCGACGCTCGGAATCGGCCCCTTGGCCGACAGCAGCGAAATCAAGGCTGCCTATCGCCTGAAAGCCAAACGCCTTCATCCAGACATCAATCCCCGCGACGATGCAGAACAAAATTTTATCGACCTAACAACGGCTTACAAGATTCTTCGGGACAGCAAAAGCCGGGCGCGCTATGACGCCACCGCCCAATCGCCGGGACTGGCGGGCTTGATCGACCCGCATGATCCGAATCCGCACCCGCTTCGCTGTTCGCGTTGCGGAAAGATCACCGCTCAACCACGCTACATCCTGTTTCACCGGGTCAAAACGTTCCTATTCGCCTGTCGTCACAGCACCGTAAAGGGCATTTTTTGCCGGGACTGCGCAGATCGAACGGCCATTCGCGCCAGTACGGTCAGTTGGCTGCTGGGCTGGTGGGGCCCCTCCGGACCACTGCGCACGCTCAAGGCCCTGCTCAAGAATATGTGTGGCGGGGACATGCCCCGGTCAGACAATCTCTGGGTGCTTCTCCATCAAGCGCGCGCCTTTTTGGCCGAAGGCGACAACGACATCGCTCGCGCCCTGGCCGAACAAGCGCAAGCGTTCGCCAAGAACACCGAGGATCGCACGAGAATTGCCGAAATCATCCGCGCCGCCGGTAGATCGTCGGCACCGGGCGCACGCCGTTTGAAGAACCGTTGGCGGCCGTGGAATTACACCGCGGTCATGCAGGCGCTCCCCTTGCTCGGCCTGTCCGTCGCGGTTCTGGTCACCGTCGCGGCGATACTGTTTCGCAGCCAAACCGAAAGCGTCACGGCGATGATCACCATCCATCCGGCCCAAGCCGGTGAAACGCGCCACGTCGCTATCGATGTCCTCAAAGTGCGCCAGGGCCCCTCCACCGGCCATCCCGTGCTCGCGCTCCTCGACCGCTTCTCCACGGTACAAGTGATGGATTCGGTCGCCGATGGCGAGTGGGCACGGATCTTGACACCCACCGGCGTCACCGGCTATGTGCCCACACGTTACCTTTTTGGCGGCGCGGGAGAGGAATCGAAAAACCGTTGGTGCAGCGAGCAAAAGGGAGCACCGCTTCAAACCGGCGATGTCCTGATGCGTCGAACCGGTGGCGGACATCGACTTTCCGTGAAGAACGCCACGGAGCATGACGTGGTGGTCCGCCTGAAAACACAAAATGGACACACTTTGATCGCCTTCTTCCTGGCCAAAGGCACCGAAAGTACCATCGATGGAATTCCTGATGGCACCTTCCGCGCCGCTTTCGCCACCGGCCACAACTACAGCCGCGCCTGCGCCGTGTTTCTGGACGACATGCAAACGTTCATCGCGCCGACGGCCCAAATGTTTCAGACGAAACCCCAAAATGGGCGACATCAGGATGCAGCGCTGACCTTGCCGCCGCCCGGCGATGACCCCAGCCAGTCGCACAGCCTGCCGATGGAAAGCTTTCTGGATAATTAGAGCGGCTTGCGATCGGCCTGAACGCCCCATATCGCCCCCCGCTTTCGCGGCTCGATATGCACACATCTCTGTTGTAACGCAAAAGTTGTGGGGCCCCAGGCAAATTGGGCGGTCCACAAGGTATTTTGATCAGACGCACCAGATAAACACCGATGCCGCTTCGCGGCTCACAGATGAGGTCCCTGTGCACGCAGACAATCGAGATAATCTCGGATGACAAAAGACGAGACCAAGCAGGATTGATGCCTGCGGCGCTCTTTTTATCGGTATTCATCTGTGAGCCGTTAAGCGGCATCGGTGTTCCCTGAAAGTCGCCAAGCTCTCAAAGCCTTTGGTATTTTCCATCGCGGCATAAATGTGTGCAAGCGATAGCCCTCTCCCACAAGCCGGCGCTAGTGGATTATGGCGTATTTCTCTGCCGAAACTGCGTCTCGCCGATCTCATCAAAAGCGATCTGCTCCTTGCGCGCCTCTTCCTCTTTCTCCACACGAGCACGCTCCTTTTGGACCTCCTCATAGACCTTGAGTTGCCGATAAGCATCGGCCAGACGGTCACGAGCCTGCTCGATCTCCTCGCGCATTGCGTCCAAGGTCCGCGCCCATTGTTCACGGCGAAGTCGGTGGAACTTGGCAAACGCCGCGTAGGAAAAGCCCGATGTTGTCGGATTTTCGGTCGCCACGATCTGCTCGCGAATGAGTTGGAGATCCAATTCACGTCCGAACTGAATCAACTCCTCTTCACGAGCGAGCAGCACGCCCAATTCGCGACGATGCTCATCGACCGTCCAACTATGCAGCCGAAGCAGCGACTCGAGGTCTTTGGCCTTGCGCGACAAGGCGGCACCCCTTCTCTCAATTGTTCAGAATGTCACTCAGCATGGCGTAGCTGGTCGCCAGATCGGTTGCATCCTTCTTACCCTGCCCCAGAAAACCCTCGAGAGCCGGATAATAGTGGATCGCCTCATCGACCGCAGGATCGGTTCCTCGCCGATAAGCCCCCAGACGAATCAATTCGGCCATATCGTCATAAAGAGCGAGCAACCGACGGGCACGACCGACCAGGTCGTTCTCCTCACGCGTGTTACAGCCGGGCATGGTCCGCGAAACACTGCGCAACACATTAATCGCCGGATAGCGCCCGCGTTCGGCGATGGCGCGATCGAGCACCACATGGCCGTCGAGAATCCCGCGGACGGCATCGGCGATGGGCTCATTGTGATCGTCCCCGTCGACGAGCACGGTAAACAAGCCCGTAATGGAGCCTTGTCCCGGACCTCCGGGGCCGGCCCGCTCCAATAGGCGGGGCAATTCGGCAAACACCGTCGGCGTATAGCCTTTGCTGGCCGGAGGCTCACCGACCGACAGGCTGATTTCCCGTTGAGCCATGGCAAAACGCGTCACGCTGTCCATCAGACAGAGAACATCACGTTGCAAATCACGGAAATACTCGGCCATGGTCAGAGTCACATAGGCGGCTTGGCGACGCAGCAAAGCCGATTCGTCAGATGTGGCAACCACCACCACACTTCTGGCCATCCCCTCCTCGCCAAGGTCGTCTTCGATGAATTCGCGCGCTTCACGACCCCGTTCGCCAATCAGACCGATCACCGAGACATCCGCCGACGTATGCTTGGCCATCATCGACATCAAGGACGACTTGCCGATTCCCGAACCGGCGAAGATGCCTAAGCGCTGACCGCGGCAAACGGTGAGGAACGCGTTCAGCGCCCGCACGCCCAGGTCAAGTTTTCCTGCCACGCGCTGCCGGGAGTGGGCCGCTGGCGGCTTGTTCCGTACGGCATAGGGCTTATCGCCGACAGGCAAGGGCCCTTTCCCGTCGACCGGTTCACCCATGGCGTTGATCACCCGGCCGAGCCATTCCGGATGAGGAAAAAGCACCGGGCTGGCATCCGCCACTTCGACCCGGCACCCCAAGCCGACACCATCAAGCGAAGAAAAGGGCATCAACAGAGCCCGATTATTGCGAAATCCAACGGTTTCGCAAATGATCCAACGGTCACGGCCCATGATTTGGCAACGATCGCCGACCGACAAGCGATGACGAAGACCGCTGGCTTCCACCAACAGCCCCTGCACGCCCTCGACGCGACCAAAAACCCGCACCGCCGGGACATGATCGAGATCACTAATCAATGATTTGATAAGAAAGGCCACCGTCCGCCCCTATTGGTACGTCTATACCCTAGCGCATGACCCTTAAAGCTTGGTAAACTCTAAACCGTTGCAAGGCTTGCAGATGCTGTTTCCTTGCGCATGGCGAGCCTAGCCCCTTATGGTTGCCACGTCATCAATGGACACCGGAAACCGCGGGATGCGAGTATTAATCGTCGAAGACGACCCGATGACCTCCAAAAGCCTGGAGTTGGTGCTCCGTGCGGAAGGGATGGTCGTGGACGCCACCAGCATGGGTGAAGATGGGCTGGAGATCGGCAAGCTTTATGACTATGACATCATTCTGCTCGATCTCCTCCTTCCCGACATGGATGGATATGAGGTCTTACGCCGACTGCGGGCGTCTCGGATCGAAACCCCGGTGTTGATTCTCTCTGGATTATCGGAAGCGGAAAAAAAGGTGAAAGGCCTTGGATTCGGTGCCGACGACTATCTGACGAAACCCTTCGATCGAGCCGAATTGGTCGCGCGCATTCAGGCCATTGTTCGCCGCTCAAAGGGGCATTCGCAATCCATCATTCGCACCGGACGACTGGCGGTAAACCTCGACAAACGCAATGTCGCGGTCGATAACGACCCCCTCCATCTGACCGGCAAGGAATATGGCATCTTGGAACTTCTGTCGCTCCGCAAGGGACAGACGCTTACCAAGGAGCAATTTCTCAATCATCTTTATGGCGGCATCGATGAGCCGGAATTAAAGATCATCGACGTCTTCATTTGCAAATTGCGGAAGAAACTGGCCGGTGCAACGGGCGGCACCAACTACATCGAAACCGTCTGGGGACGCGGTTATGTGTTGCGTGATCCCGACGAGCCACAAGGGGGACGCGTTCTGCCTAGCGGACAAGTCTCCCATTTGATATGACGCCCTCTGTTGATTGTCATTCGGCCGATCTTTTTTCCTCATTCTGTTTCGTTTCTTCCCTTTGGAGTCCCGCATGAGTCTCGCCCTGTTTTTCGACACCGAAGTGGCCGAACATGCGAAGCTGGTCCAAATATTGGGCGAATCGGTCAAAGGCCCTTTTCTGCGCCTCTGCGAAATTTGCCAAAAATCTCTGCAAGACGGCGGCAAGATCCTGTTCTTCGGGAATGGCGGAAGCGCTGCCGACGCCCAGCACTTGGCCACGGAAATCGTCGTCCGCTACAAACTCAACCGCCGCGCCCTGGCGGCGATTGCCTTGACCACCGACACGTCGATCCTGACGGCCACCGCCAATGATTATTCTTTTGAGGATATTTTTTCTCGCCAAGTCGAAGCGCTGGCGCGTCCCGGCGACGTCGCCATCGGCATCAGCACCTCCGGAACGAGTCCGAATATCTTGAAGGCGCTCTCCGCCGCCAAGACGGCGGGCGCTGTTGCGGCCGGCTTCACGGGACGGGATGGTGGTGCCATGGTGGGCCTAGCCGATCCTGTGATCGTCGTGCCATCCTTCGTTACGGCCCGCATTCAAGAAATGCACATCCTGATCGGCCATATGCTGTGTGAGGCCATCGAAGCCAGCGTTGCCTGAACAGGACCACAAGAATCACGCGCTCTCGCCATTGGCGGCGCGCGCAAAATCCCCCAGATTTAGACAATATGATTGCGGCGATAGAATCATGCCGAGCATCTATCCCTGTGCGTTCAAGTCAAGACACTGGCTACGGGCCTGAATAGACCATCGGCCTCCCTGCTATTAGTGAAATTGCTTGCCGAAGACTCTTCACCGAACGGCGGATGTTCGTCTCTTTTGACGACCGATCAGGGACCGACCCGGCAAGAATTGCACGGCAACTCCGGCAAATCTCACCACCCGAGTCGGGGGTACCCGGCAATCAACGCCCCCATGCATGGAGACAAAATCCTTACATTTCAATATGTTAAATAACTGGCACGGGCTTTGCTTTTAAGAGCGACGATACACCACATTTCAAACCTTGCGACGAGCAAGTCAGTGTGGCAAAGGAGATCAATATGCCCGTGATTTCTACAAACAACGCGGCCAACGCCGCACTGAACTATCTGAATCTCAATTCGTCGCAAGAGACGACCAAGTTATCGGAGTTGGCCAGCGGCTCGCGCATCGTCCAAGCATCAAACGATGCGGCAGGATTGGCGATCGGAACGCAGCTCAATGCCAATATCACCGTCTTTCAGCAAGACTCGGTGAACATCTCGCAAGGCACGTCGATCCTGCAGAGCACCGACGGTGCGCTCGCGCAGATCAGCAACGTGCTGCAGCGCATGATGGCCTTGGCCACATCGGCGGCATCCGGCCAGGTGACCAACAGCCAGCGTTCGCAAGACATCAATACGGAATACACACAGCTGAGAAGCGAAATCAGCAGCATCGTCGGCAGCACCACCTATGCCGGCCAAGCGCTGCTGAGTGGCTCCTTCCTCAGCAATGTGAAGTTCCTCGTCGGCACCGCGTCGACGAATTACATCAGCATCTCGCTGGCGACCATATCGATTGGTGGTCTGCAGCTTGGCGCAGGACAATCCGGCTCGACGCTGACCACCGCCACTGCCGCGCTTTCCGCGATGACCGCCGTGAATTCGGCGATCAACGTCATCACCCAGGACCGCGCCCTGGTGGGTGCCTATGAATCGCAGTTCAGCTTCAGTGGCCAGGATATTTCGACCAACATCCAAAACATCTCGGCTGCCGCCTCGGTGATCATGGATGCCGATGTCGCTTCCGTAAAGGCCAGCCTTTCGGCCAATGACGTGAAAACGCAGGCATCGGTCGCCGCGCTGACGCAGGCGGCGCAGTTGCCGCAGGAACTGCTGAAGCTGTTGCAGTCCTAATGGGACTGAATGAACAGAGGACCCGCCCAAAGCGGGACCGCCGGGGGGGCACCGCCTGCATGCGACACTGCGGGCGGCCCGGTCGTTATATGCCCGGTGTCTTGATGGGAAAAGGCGACGTCGCCGCCCCGCCGCGATTGAGACAATAGATCCCGCGTTGACCAGCCATCGGCTTGAAACGTTCGGAAATCCCCAAAACCGTCTCCGCACCGCCAAGATACAAGAAACCGTCATCCGGCATCAGTTTGGCGATATTCTCCAGAACACCTGATTTTGTCGGCTGATCAAAATAAATCAGAACATTCCGACAAAAAACGATATCGAATTGACCGAGAGCCCGGAGGTCTTTCAGGAGATTCCACTCCTTGAATTGCACCATCCCGCGTAAAGACGCATCGATCTGCCAGCTCTCGTCCTTTTTCTTGAAATATTTGACGAGCATCTGGATCGGCAGTCCGCGCTGCACTTCGAACTGCGAATAAAGGCCGGCCTTCGCCTTATCAAGCATCTCGACCGAAAGATCGGTCCCAACGATTTCGATGCGCCAACCGTTCAGCTTGTGAGCCTGCTCCTTGAGAATCATCGAGAGGGAATAGGCTTCCTGACCGCTGGAACAGGCCGCCGACCAAATCCGAATGGACTTCTGGGTGGCCCGCGCCGCCATCACTTGCGGCAACACCGTATCGCGGAATTGATCGAACGGCTTTGTATCACGAAAGAAAAAGGACTCATTGGTGGTCATCGCCTCGGTCACGTCACGGGCCAGCGCCTCGTCACGCCCACGCATCTTGGCGACAATCTCCTCGATCCCCTTCAAGTTGCGCGTCCGCGCCAAAGGCATCAACCGGCTTTCCAGCAGGTACGCCTTGTCCGGGGTAATAATCAACCCCGAGCGCTCCTTCAGGAGCTTGGCGAGAAAATCGAAATCTTCTGACCGCAACATCTCAACGCCTCGACGCAAGACGTAGGATGTATTGGGAGATCTCCGGCAAGGGCAGAACGGCGCTACAGATTCCGGCCGTCGCCACGGCGCCCGGCATCCCCCACACCACGCTGCTTGCCTCGTCCTGAGCGATCACCGTGCCACCCGCACCGATAACCACTTGCCCCCCCTTCAATCCGTCCGACCCCATTCCGGTCAGAATGACTGTCAAGACGCGACGCCCCCAGGCGCTCGCGATACTCCGCAACATCGGATCCACCGAAGGGCGACAGAAATTTTCCGGTGGGTTCTTGTTGAGACGGATCACCTTGTCGGTCCCTTTCGCCTCGACCACCATATGGAAATCTCCTGGCGCAATATAAATGCGATTGCCTTGGATAACCTCGCCGTCTTTCCCTTCGGCCGCCGTCCACCCACTGATTCGGGTGATATGTTCGGCCAAGATCGTGGTAAAGGTCGGCGGCATATGCTGCGTAATAAGGATCGGCTGCCGCAATGACCCGGCCTTCAACGCGCCCAGCACGGAAAACAGAGCCTGCGGACCGCCGGTTGATGAACCGATCGCGATGACGTCCGGAGGCTCGATCGCTGCCTGGCGCAAAACCAAGGGGCCTGCGTGCGGATGAATCGGCACGGGCACGCGCACAGGCGGCGCCGACGTGACGGTACCGCTCACCGGCGAGGTTAAACCGGGAGAACCTCCCCCGGGACGCGACCTGCGCGCCGTCCGTCGCCGCGCGGCACCAAGAGCGCGAACCTTATTGATCAGTTCTTGCTTAAAATCCGGCCCCCCGCTGATTTCCCGAGACGATGTCGGCTTGGGAATATAGTCGGCGGCGCCAGCTTCCAACGCCCGCATCGACACGTCGGCGTTTTTCAACGTCAGCGTCGAGGCCATAATGATCTGCAGATCAGGATCGGCTTTCAGCAACTTCGGCAACGCGGTCAGACCATCCATCACCGGCATTTCGATGTCGAGAATGATCACTTCGATGTCATAGCGTTCGAGAGCGGACAGGGCCATTTGCCCGTTACCCACGGACGCCACAACGGCAAAACCGGTGTCACTCTCCAGCATTCGCGTAATCAGACCCCGCACCACGGCGGAATCATCAACCACCATGACGCGGATCGGATCCGCCGCGGTCGCGGTAACATTGGGACGATAAGCGCTTGGCTCCAGAACCATACTCATTCCACCGGTCAGAGCAAGCCGACTTGCGAAAACTTCGCTTGAAGAATTTCGCTGTCGAATGGCTTCATAATATATTCGTTGGCACCCGCCGTAATGGCCTCCTGAATATGCTCGATATCGTTCTCCGTGGTGCAGAACACCACGATCGGACGATCGCCATCAGGGAGTTTCCTCAATTCGTGAAGAAACTCGAGACCGTTCATATTGGGCATGTTCCAATCGAGAAGAACGGCATCGGGCATATGCGCGATGCAACGGTCAAGAGCGACTTTCCCGTCTTCGGCTTCTTCCGTCTGGAAGCCGAGCTCGTTCAAAATCTTTTTGGCAACCATGCGGATGACTTTTGAATCATCGACGATCAAGCAGGACTTCATGCCACCCTTCGCTTTCTTCGGGATGCGGACTTAATGCCGGCCTTTTTTCCGTGCCGGCCCGTTCGATTTAAACGGCTTCCGATTTAGTGAAATCGAGCAACCGAGGAACATCGAGCACCACGAGGAGCTTGTTCTCCAGCCGATAGATCCCCGTACTGAACTCTCGCCACAAAGGATCCAGTGTTGGCGGATTGCGCTCAAATTTGGCGGCAGGAAGGCTCAACACTTCGCCAACCGAATCGACGCGCAAAGAGTAAAGCTCGCCGCGCATATCGACCACGACACTCATCGCATCGCCCGTATCCTCCTTGCGGCTGGGGAGCCGCAAGCGAAGCCTGACATCAATGGCCGTCACAATACGGCCCCGCAGGTTGAGCGAACCGGCCACCTCCGGGGGGGCCAAGGGAATACGCGTAATCTTTTGCGGTCCAAGCACATCTTGCACCATCAACACCGGGATGCCGAACATCTGGCCCTCGATGAACATGGTGACGAATTCCTCATGATCCTCGGTTGAGATAATCTCATGAGAGCCTTGCTTGGTGGTCGCGGGAACGATCTGGTTCATGCTGCACCTTTTGCCGAAAGAGATTGCGCCAGAGTCTGGAGCAGCGCGTCACGATCGAACTTGGCGACATAGTCGGTGAAACCCACCTCCCGGCCACGTTCGAAGTCCTTTTCCGTCGCATGGGACGACAAGGCCACCATCGGTATCTTGACCCAGCGGCCCTCGGCCCGAACCGCCTGCGCGAAATCGAAACCGTTCATCCCGGGCATTTCGATGTCGCTGATGATGGCATCGAAGTTATCACCGGATTCACGCAAGGAAAGCGCCTTATCCGCACTATCCACCGAGATGACTTCGTAACCGGCCACAGAAAGCAACGGCGTCAGCAAATTACGGAAGAAGGGGCTGTCATCCACCAGCAAGATTCTCTTGCCCTCGGCCTCGCCTTGGAATTCCTGATCCGGTGAACCGAACCAATCACCCCACGCCTGTGTCAGATAGAAGCCGGCGTCGATGATATCGGTCGCCTTGCCCGACACCACGGCGGTGCCGATCAAGCCTGGCTGGTCGACCGACAACTCCACTCTGAGACGTTCCTCGACGATATCGACGATTTCATCGACGACCAGACCCATGCTGCGGTCACGATCGGCAAAAACCAGAACGGGCTGGCGTCCTTCGGTCTTCACGTCGAACGAACCGTCGATGGTGACCAAGGGCATGAGTTTGCCGCGATATTGCACCACGGGTTTGCCATGCGAATGCTCGATCTGACCAACTTCGATCTCTTCGAGGCGCGCCACCAAGGCCAGGGGAACGCCCTTGAGATCGTTTCCGCCGGCACGGAACACCAGCAAGGACTGCCGGTCTTCGGCATGCAGATCGCGCGCCGCCGACGCCTCGGCCGTGGCCTGGCTGCCGCCGACGATTTCGCCGGTGCTGCCGGCGATCCCGTTGGGATCAAGGATCATGATCACCGAACCATCACCAAGAATGGTGTTGCCTGAGAACATCGAAATATGGCGAAGAATCGGAGCAACCGGCTTGACGACGATTTCTTCCGTATCGAAAACCCGATCGACAATGATGCCGAACGTATAAGCGCCGACCTGCGTCACGACGATGAAGGTCTCGGTTCGCTCCTCGGCACCGCCGCCGAGACGCAGCAGCGTCCGCAGGCTCACCAAAGGCAACAGCCGATCGCGCAGACGCAACACCGGTGCATTGTTGATGACTTCAATGCCATGTTCGGAATTGGCCGTTGTCCGAACCAGTTCGAGCACGCTGATCTGCGGGATGGCGAACCGCTCTCCGGCACATTCGACGATTAGAGCCGAGACAATGGCCAGCGTCAGCGGAATCTTAATGATGAAGCTGGTGCCTTTACCTTGCTGCGTCTTCAACTCGATGGTGCCGCCAATCTTTTCAATATTGGTCCGCACCACATCCATGCCGACGCCGCGCCCGGAGACCGACGTCACCTTCTCGGCGGTCGAGAACCCGGCGCGGAAGATATATTGAGCCACCTGTTGGTCGCTCATCTGCTCCAGTTCGCTTTCGGTCGCCAGGCCACCGGCCAAGACCTTCTGGCGAATCCGGGCGATATTGAGACCGCGACCATCATCGGCGATTTCGATGATGATATGCCCACCCTCGTGATAGGCGTTCAGCACGATCTTGCCGATTTCCGGCTTGCCGATCAGGCGGCGTTCGCTGGTCGGCTCCAGACCGTGATCGGCCGAATTGCGCACCATGTGGGTCAACGGATCCTTGATCAGTTCAAGGACCTGACGATCCAGTTCAGTTTCGGCGCCGATCATTTGCAGATCGATCTTCTTGTTCATTTCGACCGAAAGATCGCGCACGATACGCGGCAATTTGGCCCAAGCGTTGCCGATCGGCTGCATGCGCGTCTTCATGACGCCTTCCTGCAGATCCGTGGTGATATGGGACAAACGCTGCAAAGGCGTGGCGAACTCGCTGTCGTCGTTGCCGCGCACCATTTGCAGCAACTGGTTCCGGGTCAGCACCAGTTCGGAAACCAGCGTCATCAGATTTTCAAGCAACTCGACATTGACGCGAATGGTCTGCGCCGCAACCGCCGATTCCTTCGGCACCTCAGTCGGCGTCTGCGTGGTCAAGGCAGGGACGGACGACTGCGCAACCGGCACAGCGGCAGCATGGGACGGTTCATGACTTGGTTCGGGGGCCGTCGCGGCAACCGTCGGCGGCGCTTCCGGTTCTGGAGCAGCCTCTGGTACGGGCTCCGGTATCGGCGCGGCAACGACGACGGGCTCGGGCTCGGGAACAGCCGGTGACGCCGCCTGAAATTTGCCCTCCGCAGCGGCATTGAGCTGTGCGATCAGGTCCTTATCGTTACCTTCAGGCTCAGCTTCCGTCGCCTCGATATGCGAAAGGATCATCTTAATGCGGTCAAGACAGGCGAGAATCAAGGTGACGGCTTCGGGCGTGACCGACAGTTCGCCATCACGAAACTTACCCAACACATTCTCGCCCGCATGCGCCACCGTCTCCAGACGGGGCAGACCGAGAAATCCGCAAGTCCCTTTGATCGTGTGGACGAGACGGAAAATGTTGGACAGAATTTTTGGTTCCGGATTTTGCTCGAGCTTGACCAGCTCAACATCAAGGGTCGATAGACTCTCCCCCGTCTCCGTCAAGAACTCACTCAAAAGATCGTCCATTAGAGCACCCTTTGCCGTCTTGCCGTGGCCCCCGCGTTTTCGGCGACTGAGGGAGCACACGCCCTAAGGAAATAATTAATAGCATGCGCCGTTACCTGGAGAAAGCCTGGCTTCACAAGCCCGGCATTCCTTTTTCTTAAACTTTTAGTTTTTGGTCGTCACAAATTGCACCTGACCATGACTGTCTTCATAACTAATCGACAGTCCCAGCCGTCCTGCCAACAATCTCGTATAATATCCTTGCGCGCCACGAGGCTTCAGTCCGGTCACAGTCGTGGCCTGTAGGGCCTTGATGGCCTCCACCTCCGTCGCACAAGCCCCTTGCGCCGTAACGAGCGGCAGCGATGCCCCCTTTGAAGGCGCCTCCACCGTCACCACGCCCCCGCGCGGCAGGCAATCGCGGGCGATCATTATGATGTTCAGTACCAATTTGGCCTCATCACCGCTCCAGTCCGATCGGCCGGCCCCCTTCCAGTCAAGGCGCAACGCACCAGGCCCATCCATTTGCGAACGTAAAAAATCGGCAATCAGTTGTCGCAATTGGTCGGTCGATACCGCTCCGCCCGCATTCCCCAAAGCCGCCCGCAGAAACTTCAGGCGGCTCACCGCCGCCACGGCACTTGCCGCCAACAAAGATAGCGCTTCCGCGGCAAAGCTCTGCCCATCGCCGTCGCCATCCTCGGACAGCAGCTCAACACCGGTTCCAACCGCCCCGATGGCTCCTGCTAGATCGTGACAGAGACGGGCACAGAGCAGTTCCCCCAGCATCGCAGCATCGTCACCGCTCATCCCCGCCCCCCAAAAAGCCGACCATCGCACCAAGTCCGGACGTCCCGCCTGGAAGAACGCGCTTTCCTCTCTTATTCTTCATTGTCACGGTAACGCCCCCTTTCCTCGCCCGCAGTCCTCACATGGGGACAGTGGATAATAAAAATGACACCGAAGCACCGTCTTGTCGCCAGGATATGCGGATCCCATTGCTGTAAGCTTTTCTTGCCCCACATTGAGGACCCACCATAATGATCTCTTAAAATAAAGGGCGAGAGCCGGACATTTGCCGGACATTTGCCGGACATTTGAGAGAATAACGCCGCCATGAAATGGGTCCGATTTCTGATCTTGACCACAATGCTTGCCGCGCAACCGGCGGCGGCCGAAGACAACGCCGCATGCGCGAGCCGATTTGCCGACGCGTCGGCGCAATTTCGCGACGCGTTATATCAATCGGCCCCACAGCATCCCGATGGCCTCGCCGCGACCGCGGCGTTGCAGGCGTTCCGCGCCGCTTGGAGTCAACTCGTCGATCAATGGGAGGACTGTCGCGGCGCCGTGCGCGAAGAAACGTCGCAACGTCTGCAGGACATCGCCGAGATCGCCTCGAAAGCCGCGAGGGAAGCTGCGCACGGACGACTCGATCAGGCCCATCAAACGATACAGCAAGTGCGCCCCATGTTGGCCGACATGCGACACGCCGGCTCTCGCGAGTTCTATGCCGATCACCTTGACGCCTTTGACGACAAATTGGCGGAAATGGCCGATGACGATCTCGATGAGAGTGAGATTTCCCCGGACCAATTCGTTCAGCTTTGCGAGCAGATCGGCGTTCTTGGCTATCTTGACGAAAGACTGGAGAAGCACGCTCCGAAACAATGGGCGGCGGACCCCGCCTTTCTGGACACCCTGGAAAATCTGGCCCGACAGATTCGGGGCTTGAAAGTGGCGATCCTCCGCGGCCAACGCGCCCCCATCCGCGCGGCGCTGTCGGATCTGCGGCGCAACTTCGATCGCCTTTATCTCCTTTACGGTTAGGATTCCGAGGGCTCGCCCTGATCGACAATCGCCAAAAGCCCTGTGACGCCCAGCTTGTCCGCCGGGTCCAGGGTCAGAAGATGGACCAAGGCCTGACGGCCTTCCGCGCGGCGTCCCAGGCGAATCAAGAGATACCCCCAAGCAAACAGAGAAAACAAAAACAAGCGCGGTTCCGCGTCCAAACTGGAAAAGTCGGCCTGATCCGGACGCGCTAGGCGCCAGTCCTCGGCCAAGCCAAGCCGGCGGGCAGCCTCGACCAAACAGGCTTCGGCATAGGGCACGGCCTCAACCAGACGATGGTGGTAGAGGTAGAATTTGTAGGCCCCGATCGACACGGCGAGATGTCCCGGAGCACAGTCCCAAGCTCGGCGCAGATGGCTCTCGGCAAGAGGTTGGTCGGAAAAACTCAAGGCCGCCTGATGCAAGGCGCGCTCGGCTTCGGCGGGAAGATCACCGCCATAGTAACGACGCGACAGCCACTCGTCGTCTCGCATGAACAAATCCTTCCCGCTCAAGCGCCATCCCGTCCCGCGCCTCTTGAGCATAAGCCCCGCTTGCCAAAGCTGACAGCTCCGATCAAGCTGGTTCCCGCAACATTTTTAAGGGAGCGTCATGAGCCTATTGGCCTCCTATTGGTCGCCAAACGAGTTGGTGGCCAATGGCATCATCTTGCTGCATCTGCTGGGCGCGCTTTGTATCGGCAGCGTGCTGGGATATGAGCGCTCCTTTCACGGCCGGGCGGCGGGCCTCAGAACCTATGCCGTGGTTTGTTCCGCGTCCGCTTTGCTGACCGTCATCTGCGCCTTTCCCAGCCTTTGGTTCGGCGGCTCTTGGGCGCCAACGGCGAGTTCCGATCCGACGCGCGTCATCCAAGGCATCGTCACCGGCATCGGCTTTGTCGGAGCCGGCGTCATCATGAAGGAAGGGTTCACCATCCGCGGCCTTTCCACAGCAGCCTCAATCTGGATGACCGCCGCCATCGGCATCACCATCGGGCTGGGATTCTTTGCCGCCGCCATGGCTGCCACTCTTTTGACTTTGGTCATCATGGCATCCTTCCGCCGCCTGGAAGCGATGCTTCCCCACCAGCAAATCCTGCACCTCGACCTGATCTATCCCCGACAAAAGGCCCAGTCGTCCGAGGATTTGTCGATTTTGCTCGGCACTTTTGGCTTTCAGGTCACCGATTTGGCCTGCCACCTCAACGAGGAAGGCACGCGCTTCGAATATATGCTGATCCTGCAAAGCAACGGTTCCGGACGTTTTGACGCCTTGGTCGATCGCCTGGCCAAAACCGACGACGTGATATCGTTTCACCTGACACCCTCACGCGATTAGGGTCACGCGTATTGACACCAAAAATCCATGGACGCCGCGAAGCGTCGTCGCCATATAACCGACACCCCATTGCTCGCCAGAAAGCGAAAACCAGCCAATGATCGATTCCTTCGGCCGCACCGTCACCTATTTGCGGTTATCCGTCACCGACCGGTGCAATCTTCGTTGCGTCTATTGCATGGCCGAAGACATGGAATTCCTGCCCAAGGCCGATGTCTTGAGTCTTGAGGAATTGGAACGATTGGCGGACGCCTTTCTGCGGCTCGGTGTGCGCAAACTCCGACTGACCGGCGGGGAACCTCTGGTTCGACGCGGCATCATGGATTTGATCGGGCGCCTGGGAGATCATGTCAGGACCGGCCGGCTCGACGAATTGACGCTGACCACCAATGGCACCCAACTGGCGGCGCATGCGCTCGAACTGGCCGCTGCCGGCGTGCGGCGGATCAATGTTTCTCTCGACAGCCTCGATGCGGACACGTTCCGTCGCCTCACGCGAACCGGCGACCTGTCTCAGGTTCTCGCCGGAATCAATGCCGCCAAAGCCGCTGGGCTGGCCGTCAAAATCAATGCGGTGGCGTTGAAAGGTGTGACGGACTGTGAGATCGACCACCTGATCGCCTGGTGCGGCGAACAAGGTCATGACCTTACCTTGATCGAAACCATGCCTTTGGGAGAGGTCGGCGAAGACCGCCTCGACCAATATTTGCCGCTCGATGCGGTGCGCCGGCATCTTGAAACGCGTTGGACGCTAGAGCCCCTGACGTTTTCCAGCGGTGGCCCGGCGCGTTATGTCCGCATCGAAGAAACCGGCCAAAAACTTGGATTTATCACGCCTCTCACAGAACATTTTTGTGAAAGCTGCAATCGGGTGCGGGTCACCTGCACAGGCACCCTATTCACCTGTTTGGGTCAGGAAGACGCCACCGACCTCCGCGCCCCGTTACGCGCCGGCGAATCCGACGCGGGCCTCGATGCGGCCATCCTCGGCGCGATTTCGCGTAAATCCAAAGGACACGACTTCGTCATCGACCACGACCATCACCGCCCAGCCCTTGCCCGCCATATGAGCACCACCGGTGGTTAGCCTGTATGTCTCACGCTTATGCTTGATGGCGCCCGAGTCCCTCGATGGGCAAACGGACGGTAAACACGGCCCCCTCTCCTTCGACGCCACCCACATCAAGGGTCCCACCGTGCTTGACGACAACCACGTCACGACAGATGGCCAACCCTTGGCCCGTCCCTTTGCCAACCGGCTTGGTGGTAAAAAAAGGGTCGAAGATGCGGGCCCGGATCGCCTTTGGCACGCCATCCCCGCTATCGGCCACCCTTATCTCGACGTGCTGACCATCCTGTCGTGTGGTGATGGAGATCCGTCCAGGAGATTTCTTTCCCGATGACTCGATTGCCTGCGCGGCATTCAGGACCAAGTTGAGGAAGACTTGATTGATTTCTCCGGCGTGGCAGATCACCTGCGGCAGAAAGGGATCGAAGTCGCGGACAACCTCGGCAGAGTGTTTCCAGGCGTTATGAGAAACCGTCAGGACATTCTCGATCGATCGATTGAGGTCGGTGGCTGTCCGTGACGAACTGCCAGGGTGAGAAAATTCTCTCATCGACAAGACGATACGCGCGATCTGCGCCACCCCGTCTCGCGATTCCGCCACCGCCAGCGGCATCTCGGCCAACAGAAGGGCGACCTCGTTCTCCATCTCGCCCACGTCCGGGCCGCCGCCGGTCGATATGCGCGGCGATTCGAGAGCGGCGCACAGCGTTTTGAGCCCATCCTCGATATAACGGAGATTGTCACTGATATACTGCGCGGGCGTATTGATTTCATGCGCGATGCCGGCCGCGAGTACTCCGATACTGATCAACCGGGCCGACTGCAATGCCTCGTTCTGCGCCTTTTTCAAGGCGCTGATGTCGCGGAAGGAAATGACAACGCAGCGCATCCGCTCGTCATCCGCCAACGGCACGCACGTGTAAGCGACCGCCACCGGAGGTCCCGCGGAAAGGACGACCTCCGCATCGTCGTTTCCCTGCGCCCTGTTGGTGTCGAGAACCTCCCGCCAAGGAGACGCTGCAAAAACAACCGTGGCGCCGGATAGCGAGAGCCGCATGAGGTCGTCGAGGGCCCGCCCTTCGACGGAGGCCCCGGCGTTGAACAACAGACAGGAGGACCGGTTGGCGAACACCACGAAACCATGACGATCCACCACCACCAC
>DATNIV010000338.1:0-2230 GCA_035604255.1 Telmatospirillum sp.
GGAAAAGGCGGTTATCACGCGCAGCTTGTCGTCTCCCGCCACGTCACTGGCGAAGCCAATCCCTGCGGGAACTTCGTTGCGGTCGATCATGGCGATCACCGCTCGCACATGCGGCAACATGGCGAGCTTTCCTTGCAAGGCGGTCCACTGGCCAAGTTTTTCCAATGCGGCGCGGGCGAAGCGACCGGCTGGCACCATGTCGGGGTCGGCGATCGCCAGCTTACCGTCGCCGAGCAGGGGTGCCAGGGGTTCGTCCGGGTGACCGGCGTACGTCAGGACGCTGGACGCTGGGGCGACCAGAACCAGTCGCGTCGAGGCCAGGCTTGCGACGGGATCGTCGGTCAACAGATGCTTTCCGCGCAGAAAGTCCATCCATTGGGGGTCGGCCGAGATGAAGATGTCGGCGGGCGCGCCATCGACAATCTGCCGCGCTTGCGCGGGAGAGTGGCCGACCACCAGTTTGAACGGCTTTCCCGCGTTTTTGGCCGCTTGGGCGATCTGGGCCAGCGACTCTTCCAGCGCGCCTGGCGCAAAAACCACCACTTCGGCGTTGGCGCCGGGGGCCGAGACGCTCCATCCCGCCATCACGGCGACCAGCAATCCCAGTTTTCGCCAATCGATCATCTCTTTCTCCGGCCGCTTGTGTTCGATCGGATATAAGATATGGCCTGGGCGGCGGCGTAAAGGGCAATCGAAACGATGGCGTCCTCACCGATCGCCCCCCGTTCTCCGCCCCCCCCGTTCTCCGCCCATTGCCTGTCGTGAGCGCCGGCACGATCCGGCGAATCGAAGGAAAGGGCGTAAGGTGAGCGCAGCCCGCACGTATCAATGCTTCCCGAATGTGGCGCCGTTGCGTATTGTGCATTGCGACAAACTTTCCGGGACGGTGGTTTTCCCCACGTCCGGCGAGACCCTGGCGTCATTCGTCTCGGCGTACGGCAGTTTGCGTGGCGTGTCGATCGGTTTGAACCCCTTAAAGGGCGCGAGCGCTGTTCGCGGCCAGGAGGATGGTGAGCCAATTGCGATGGATTCGTTGGGGCCTTGGGCTCATGTTGGTTTTCTTGATTCTTGGAACCGAGATTGAAGAAGGCCATGGTATTCACATCGCGCTTATCGTGGTGAGTTGCCTCGCGTTGCTGGGTGTGGCGTGGTGCTATCAGGACAGGCCTCGTCTTAGCATTCTCTTCGCGGTGATCGGTGTCGTCTCCTTTGTCGTGATCGCCGGCATGCATTTTTTCGGCTCGGACTGGGATGCGCGGTGGATGGGGTGGTTGTCCGTGGTCTTGCTGGGATTTATTTCCGTCTTTCTCGGACGGCGCCTTTTTCTTGGGGGCCGCCGCCCTTGAATTGCCATGCTTGACGGCTAAATCTTCCTCGACCGGGGCCCTGTGATAAGGCCAAGGATGTGGATGCGTGCGCTTGGCGCGCGTCTTGAAAATCGAGAGCGATTTCGGCTTTGTGCGAAGTTACTCTAGTGGTGCGTTTTTGAAATTCCGATCACTTTGCCACCGCGATTTTCGGAATTTCAAAAACATAAAGCACCACTAGATTATTGAAAAACCTAGTGTTCTGATCGTTTCCGAAATTCGGTCGATCCTGGGTCAAAGTGAGTCGAATTTCGGAAACGGAACACTAGGAGAGAAAGTGATGACTCCCCAGGAAAAGGATCTGATCCAGAACGTCTTCGACCGTTTGACCCGTTCGGGTGTGGGGCAAAAGGACGCCGAGGCCGAAGTGGTGATCCGTGACAATATGCAACGCGTGCCGGATGCCGCCTATGGTCTTG
The DNA here is from genome assembly GCA_035604255.1 of Telmatospirillum sp. GTDB lineage: Bacteria > Pseudomonadota > Alphaproteobacteria > Rhodospirillales > Magnetospirillaceae > Telmatospirillum. Next base: position 1,787 of record DATNIV010000338.1, read on the forward strand.
TCCAGGCGGTGATCGTCCAGGAGATGGGCCTCAATCAGGCGACGACGCGCATCAATGAATTGCAGCGGCAATTGGACGAGGCGCGGGCTCACGCGCCGGCAGCCGGCACGGGCAGCTTCTTGGGCGGCGCCAGCCCCTGGGGCGGCGGTTCGGTGCCGCGATCCGGCTCGGTGCCGTCTCAGCCACAGCAGCCCGCCTATGCGCCCGGCGCTCCCGTTTACGCTCCGCAACCGCAGACCTACGCGCCTTCACCACCACCACCGGCGGCGGCCAGCCCATGGGGTGGCCAACAGCCCTCCGCGGCCGGCGGCTTTTTGCGCAATGCGGCGACCATGGCGGCCGGTGTCGCCGGGGGCACCTTGATTGCCGAGGGGCTCAGCGGTCTGTTCGGCGGGCATCGCGGCGGTGGTTTTGGCGGTTTCGGCGGCGGAATGGCCGGAGGCA
>DATNIV010000339.1:0-6192 GCA_035604255.1 Telmatospirillum sp.
GGGGTGCAGGCCGTATCGGGAGTAGCCGTCGGCAAGGCCGTCCGTCTCGTACAGGAACAAATCACCGTGATCGAAGCCGGAGAAGGCCTCGAACTGGAAGCGACCCGGTTGGAACGCGCCCTGGAGGCCTGCCGTCAGGACTTGGGTCGGGAAATCGAGGCGGCGCGGCCCCAAAATCGCCAGCAGGCGGAAATCTTGAAGGCGCATCAGTCCTTCCTGGACGACATGGACCTTCTCGACACCGCCCGCTCCCTCGTCGATCAGGGGAAAGGCGCCGCCTACGCCTGGAAAAGCGCCGCCAGCCAGCAAGCCGCCGCCCTGAAGCGCCTGGGCAACGCACGCCTTGCCGAACGCGCCATCGACTTGTTGGATGTGGAGCGTCGCGTGCTGCTGGCTCTGGCCGGCAAGTCGCGATCCGGCCACGACTCTTTGGCCGCCGGGTCGATCCTGTTGGCCGACGACCTGCTGCCGTCGCAACTGACCAGCATGGACACGGCGCATCTTGCCGGTCTGTGCCTGGCCGAGGGGGGGCCCACCTCGCATGTGGCGATCCTCGCCGCGTCGCTCGGCATCCCCACCCTGGTGGCCATGGGGCACGAGATCTCGCGCGTGCCGGATGGAACGCCCCTGATCCTCGACGCCGATCACCGTCTGCTCCATGTCAATCCGCCCGACGCCGACCGCGCCGCTATCGCCGCGAAGATCGAAAAGCGCCAGGCGCGCTTGATCGAGGCCAAGAGCCATGCCGCCGAAATTTGCGTCATGGCCGATGGTCAGCGCATCGAAGTGGTGGCCAACCTCGCCTCGCCCTCCGATGCGTTGATCGCGGTGGCAAACGGCGCCGAAGGCTGCGGCTTGCTGCGCAGCGAATTTCTCTTCCTCAATCGCGACCGGGCGCCGTCGGAAGACGAACAACTCGCCCAATATCAGACCGTTGCCGACTCTCTGGAGGGACGCCCGCTGATCATCCGGACATTGGATGCCGGCGCCGACAAGGTGTTGCCCTTCCTCGGCCTGCCCAAAGAGGAAAACCCGGCGCTGGGCCTGCGCGGGGTGCGGATCGGTCAGTGGAAACCCGAGACTCTGCGCAGCCAGTTGCGCGCCATCTTGCGCGTCCGTCCTTACGGCCAATGCCGTATCATGGTGCCGATGGTCGCCACCATCGACGAATTGCGTTTCGTCCGCGCCATGCTGGAAAAGGAACGCCTGGCCCTCGGCCTCACCGAACCGGCATCGCTCGGCATCATGGTGGAAGTTCCGGCGGCAGCGATGATGGCCGACGTCTTCGCCGCCGAATGCGACTTCTTTTCCATCGGAACCAACGACCTCACCCAATACACGCTGGCCATGGACCGGATGAACCCCAATCTCGCCAAACGGGTCGACGCTTTCGATCCCGCCGTCTTGCGCCTGATCGCTCAGACGACCAAGGGTGCCGCCACGCATAACCGTTGGATCGGTGTATGCGGCGGCCTTGCCTCAATCCCCCTGGCCGCCCCCGTCCTGATCGGCCTTGGCGTCACAGAGCTTTCCGCAACCGCCTCAGCCGTCCCGGAAGTCAAGGCGATGATCCGCTCACTGACCATGGAGCAGTGCCAGACAGTCGCCCGCCAGGCCTTGTCGCGAGACACGGCGGAGGCCGTCCATCGGCTCCTGGCATCCTATTGGCCAGAGGTGTGACGTTAATAATAAAGGAGGAACCGCAATGACCGTATTCAAGAACGCCTTCGGATGGCTGCAAAAAATCGGCAAATCACTGATGCTGCCGGTCGCCGTTCTACCCGTTGCCGGATTGCTGCTCGGAATTGGTAGCTCTCACTTCACTTTCATTCCCCTTGTCATCTCCAACATCATGGCGCAAGGCGGCGGTGCGATCTTCGGTAACCTCGCCCTGATTTTTGCCGTTGGCGTTGCTCTGGGACTGGCTAACAACAACGACGGTGTCGCCGCTATTTCCGCCGTTGTCGGTTTTGTCGTGATGGTCGCCACCATGGGCGTCATGGACACCGCGCTCGGTATCGACCCGGTTCTCGTCATGGGCATGAAATCCATGGAAACCGGTGTCTTCGGCGGCATTATCATCGGCGCCGTGGCCGCCATCTTGTTCAACCGATATTACCGAATCGAACTCCCCGCCTATCTGGGATTCTTCGCCGGTAAGCGGTTCGTGCCGATCGTCACCGGAATCGCCGCGATCGCCGTCGGCGTCCTCTTGTCCTTGATCTGGCCTCCGGTGCAAAACGGCATCAACGTCTTTTCGCATTGGGCCGCCGACAACGACCCACGGATGGCCGCCACCGTCTATGGTTTCGTCGAACGCCTGCTGATCCCCTTCGGGCTGCACCACATCTGGAATGTGCCGTTCTTCTTCCAGATCGGATCCTACACCGACGCCACCGGCGCCGTGGTGCATGGTGATATTACCCGCTTCTTCGCGGGCGATCGCAGCGCGGGCATCCTGGCTGGCGCGTTCCTCTTCAAGATGTGGGGGCTCCCGGCGGCGGCCATCGCCATTTGGCACACCGCTCGCCCCGAAAACCGTCTCAAGGTCGGCGGCTTGATGATTTCCGCCGCGCTCACCTCTTTCATCACCGGTATCACCGAACCGATCGAGTTCTCCTTTCTGTTCGTCGCTCCGGTGCTTTATCTGTTTCATGCGATCCTGGCGGCGACCACGCAGTTCGTCTCCAACACCCTCGACATCCATATGGGATTCACCTTTTCGCAAGGCGGCATCGATTTCCTGCTGTTCAACGTCTTTGGCAAAACAGCCCATAACTGGTGGATGACACTGATCCTGGGACCGATCTATGCCGCCATCTATTACATGGTGTTCCGCGTTGCCATTCTCCGCTTCAAGCTGAAGACTCCCGGACGCGAAGACGACACGGACGTCGTCCAGACGGAGACTGTCGGTGAAGGCCGATTCGCCAAGGCCCGCCAGTTGGTCGCGGCATTCGGTGGCCGCAGCAACATCACCAGCCTGGACGCATGCATCACCCGGCTCAGGGTTGGCGTGCAGGATATGAACAAGGTCCATCAGGATCGTTTCAAGACGATGGGAGCCGCCGGCGTCATGGTTGTCGGCAACGGCGTCCAGGTGGTCTTCGGAACCCAGTCGGAAAATCTCAAAACCGATATGGACGAATTCCTCAAAAGCACCCCCGGCGAGTTTGCCGATCTCGAAGGTACGGCCAGTACGCCTCTCGGTAAGAACGTCCCGCCCGCCACGGACGGCGTTCCCTCAGCCACCGATGACGATTTCAAGGGATTGGTCGAGGCTCTGCGCAAAGCCCTGGGCGGCAGCGGCAATATCCGCAGAATCGGCGCCGTGGCCGGAACCCGCCTGGAGGTCGAACTCAGCGATCCCTCCAAGATGGACCAACCGGCGCTCCGCGGTGCCGGCGCGCAGGGTATCGTCGATCTGGGCGGCGGCCGTTATCACATCATGGTGGGAAAGGTGGCCGGCGCTTACGCCACGGCCCTCGCCGTCTGATACCGGCGAATGAGAGCGTGATGCGATCTTCACAAATCACGCTCTCATTCTTTGTTCTACCGCTCCTCGGCCTTGCCGATCCGGCCGCGCCCGGAGACGTGGCTTTCGAGCTTGGCGGGCAGCAGGGTCCACAGAAGCAGGCCGGTGCCGGAAATTGTGACATCGGCCTCGTTTCGCACCGCCAGTCGGGCTTCGCTGGCGCCGGACAGAGTCACATCGGCCGATTTGGCAACAAGCTTGCCGAGGTCGACCCTCCCCGTACCCGAAATGGCAAGATCGAGTTGATCGGTGACCCCGCCGCCGGCGACCGTTCCGGCACCGGTGACATCGATGGCCAGGCTGGGTTGTGAAACGCCTTCCAGATCAAGCTGGCCGATGCCATGGATTTCGAAGCTCTCGATGGACACGCCGCCCAGGGTGATGTCGGAGATCAGGTCCCTGGCCTCGATGTCCTTGGCCCAGGGACAGTCGAAAAACACATGCCCCTCTTCGATCTTGAGATGGTTCAACACATCGCCCCGACCTTCGATCACCATTTGGCGGGGCGCACCGGGCCGATAATGCAGCCGGGCCGGGATATCCAGTGCCAAGCTGGTCTCGCCGTCCGGCCACGTCAGATCCCGCCGCGAGAGCGTGCTATCCGCCCTACCAGATCCCACGGAACAGTCGTCCCGACGACGTCCTTCATTGAAATGCAGGGTGAGACGGCTTCCGCCCGGCAGATTGTTCAAGATCTCGCCGGCATCGTCCCACAAGCGGCTGCTGAGCGCTCCGGCAAGGGTCAGGCTGACGGCAGAAAGAGCCAAACCGACGACGGCGACGATGATCAGAGGCCTCGACATGGGATTTTCTCCGTCAGGCGCGATGGCTGGTGGGATCGACCAGGCGGAAATGCAGCCGCGCGAAACGCGCCAACAGACCACCCGACCATTCGGTGACCAGCAACAGAAGAGCGCCGCCGCCGACGCCGCCGCAGAGCAACCCCAGCGCGGTCAATCCGGTCACCGCCGCCAGATGGTAACTGACAAAAATCGTCCAAGGAAAAGCGAACAAGGCGCCAAGCCCGGACAATGTCACGGCGGAGACCGTGACACCGCCGATCAGGACGAAAAAGGCGAGAAGGCTCAACAGCGGAATCAGCAGAAAGACGTCGACGGTCGCCAAACCGATCAGGGCGAAAATGACTCCGGCCAGATTGCCGACGCTCCGCTTCTTTTCCCACCGGCGCAGACGGGCCTCGGCCTTCAATTCGCGGGCCAGCCGAACCGGATCACCCAAGGCGGCCGCCACCTCGTCCTCGCTGCGGCCAGCCGCTTCGCCGTCGGCGAAATGGGCGTGGTAATCGGACAGAATATCGTCGATGTCCTGGTCGGGAAGCCCGGCCAGCCCGTCTCGCAAGGACGATAGGAAGCCGTTGCGCGTCATGGCGTTTCTCCGATTTTGGAGGAAGCGATCACGGCCTCGACCGCCCGAACGAAGCTCTCCCATTCACCGCGCTGCGCCGCCAGACGAGTCCGACCGACCTCGGTCAGTTGGTAATATTTGCGCGGCGGACCATTGGCCGATTCGGCCAGATAGGTACTGACCAACCCTTCCGCCTGCAAGCGGCGCATCAACGGGTAGATCGTCCCCTCGCCCATATCGACCGCATGGGCAAGGCGTTGCGCGATGTCATATCCGTAATTGTCCCCGGCCGACAGCAGCGCCAGAACACAGAGCTCCAGCACCCCTTTCTTAAGCTGCACCTGAATGGATTCGGTCATGACAAGGGGTCCGCTTGCTCGGGAACATTCCACTATCTAGATTACCGCAAGGTATCTTTTTATACAAGGTAGCGTATGACCGCATCGCGAAGCGTGAAAAATGACGTCATCGAATTTAAGGGAAAATGGGGCGAGTGATGAGATTCGAACTCACGACATCCAAGACCACAACCTGGCGCTCTAACCAACTGAGCTACACCCGCCACAGGGAGGCACGTTGTCTATCCCAAACCGGCTAGCCTCGTCAAGATGCGTTCTCAACGAAATTCAAGGTGGCGGGCTATTTCCCAGTACGAAGGCGGCGAACAAAACCGACAGGCCGAGAAGCGTTTCCACCAGCACATTTATGCACAAGATAATTCGGCGCCGCGGCACTCTCTTCGATAAGACCGGCGCCACGAGGGCGCGATTGGCCAGGGCCAGGCCGATCATTCCGCCGACCAGCAACACTTTGACCAGCAGGATCTGGCCGTAAGGGCCGTAAAGAGATAAGAATCGCCCGCCGCTGCGCACCCAGACATTGACCATCCCGCTGATCAACAGCAGAACGACCGCCGCCACGCCATATCCGGAAAAGCGCCGCAATACCGTTTCCACCTCTCCGCCCGCGGCATTGTTCCGCGCGACGACCAACAAGATCAGGATCGACGGCAAGGCGCCGATCCACGCGCCGCCCGCCAGAAGATGCACCGACTGATTGGCCCGCTGGAAAAGACCGGCCATCCCCTCTTCCATGGCCGCATGACCGATCCAGCCGAGGCTCGCCACTTGAAACGCGGCCATGACCAGCAACAACCGCCTGCCGCCGCCCCTCTGCCGCACGGACAAACCGGCCGCCACAGCGGCGAATACCAGCCGGATCCGCCATACCTGACCGAACGCCGTGCCATTGAGCACAGTGATGATGGTCGCACGATCTGTCATGGCCGCGAC
>DATNIV010000340.1:0-4688 GCA_035604255.1 Telmatospirillum sp.
ACGCGCGTCCCGGCATCGACCGTCGTCAGGATGAACAAGGCTTCGAACAGGATGGCGAAATGATACCAAAAGCCCATCAACGCCTTGCCGCCGATCAAACTCGAGAAGATCTGCGCCATGCCGACCGCCAGGGTGGGCGCCCCGCCGGCGCGTGACAGGATCGATTTCTCGCCGACATCGTGTGCCACTTGGATCAGAGCATCGGGCGTCACCACGAAGCCCCAGCTCGAAATCACCTCCGCCGCATGCGCGGGATCGACGCCGATCAGGGCGGCCGGGCTGTTCATGGCGAAATAGACGCCCGGATCGAGCACGGTCGCGGCGATCAACGCCATGATGGCGACGAAGCTTTCCATCAGCATGCCGCCGTAGCCGATGAGAAGGCCTTGGCCTTCACTCTCCAACATCTTCGGTGTGGTTCCCGACGAAATCAAAGCATGAAAGCCCGACACGGCACCGCAAGCGATGGTGATGAACAGGAAGGGAAACAGATTGCCCGAGAAAACCGGACCGGTCCCGTCGACGAACTGCGTCACCGAGGGCATCTTGAGTTCGGGCATCACCAGCACGATGCCGATGGCCAGCGCGCAAATGGTGCCGATTTTCAGGAAGGTGGTCAGGTAATCGCGCGGGGCCAGCAACAGCCAAACAGGCAGCACCGAGGCGATGAACCCATAGACCATTATCATGACCGCCAGGCTTTCCCCCGTGTAGGTGAACAAGGGCGCCAGATCGGGACTTTCCGAAACCGTCCGCCCATAGATCAGCGCGGCCAGCAGCAGAACGAGACCGATGAGGGACATTTCGCCGACGCGGCCCGGCCGAATGAAACGGCAATAAATCCCCATGACGATCGCCGTCGGAATGGTGGCGAAGACGGTAAAGGTCCCCCAGGGACTGCCGGCCAAGGCCTTGACGACCACCAAGGCCAAAATGGCGACGATGATGATCATGATCAACAAGACGCCGACCAGAGCGATGCCCCCCGCCACCGGCCCCATTTCGGTGCGAATGATGTCCCCCAACGACCGGCCGTCGCGGCGCGTCGAAATCATCAGGACCAGGAAGTCCTGAACGGCGCCGGCGAACACGACGCCGGAGATGATCCACAAGGTTCCCGGCAGATAACCCATCTGCGCGGCAAGAACAGGGCCGACCAACGGCCCGGCGCCAGCAATCGCGGCGAAATGATGACCGAACAGAACATATTTGTTGGTCGGCACATAATCCAGACCGTCATTGTAACGAACGGCCGGCGTCAACCGGGTCGGATCGACCTGAATGACCTTTTCGGCGATAAACAAGCCGTAGACGCGAAAAGCAACCAAATAGATGCTCACCGATGCGATCACCAGCCAGATGGCATTGATCGATTCACCTCGGCTCAAGGCCACCACGCCAAGCGCGATGGCGCCGATAACCGACAGAACAACCCACCCCAGTTTTGGAAACAAGCTCGTCATTTTGAACGTCTCCACATTTATGCGAACGAGTCGCATTTGGCTTTTTGCTACATGTGGTGTGTCTCACCGACCGAATGCAAGTGCGATCCCCACAGCAATATTCAGTCGTAACGATGGCTCACGGTAATGTGCACCAACTCGTGATTCCGAACCAGGGGAAACCCGTGCAAATTATCGTTTATCCGAATTGCAGTCTCCTGTAGGAAAGGCGTCATCACGATACTGGAGACACTGGCGATGCCCCCCAAAAGTAATCCGCTGAAACTGAACCCTCTGCAGCTGAAAACCCTCACTCTGTTGCAAGAGCTGGCCCGTCATCCTGAACTCGGCACGCGCAATCCGGAAACTGGCGACGTTCTTCTGTCGCAGATACCACATCCGCACGGCGATCATTTCCACATCGGCGCCAAAGTGGTCGCCGGCCAAGACGCGACCGGCTTGCACAATCAGGCTGTCTGGGTGGCACTCGAACGCAAGGGGCTGGTCAGAAGCGCGTTCCCTTACGCGCTTCACTTGACCCCGGAAGGCCAAGCGTATGACACCGGTCTTGCCGAGCGGATTTTGCACGGCGGCGACCATTGACCGGCTGACGGCGTGACCGGCGGTCAGCTTTTCGGAAAATAGGCGGAGATCAGCTCTTCCAGCCGAACGGCCGATTCGGCCATGTCCTCCTCGGTCGCCCGGGCCGCCACGGGAACGCCGCCCACCTGGATGAGGTCGAGAATCATTCGGTCTTCCGAATTGAAGTAATGGATGCGCCAGACCTGGCCTGCCGCGCAAGACACGATGCGGCAGCTTCCATAGCCGCGCGCCCAGATCTCCACCGCCCCCTGACCGAGCACACTGTCGAGCATCTGCAAATCGACCTCGGTCATCGGCAGCAGGGTCAGATTGATTTCATGGGGGTCCCCGGCGATCCCCATGTGGTGCTTGATTTCCGCCAACACCGGCAGGACGTTCATCGCTCCGGCCGGAAGAGCATCGACGGCGGGCAGATCGAGCCGCTCGCCTGCGGACGCCACCGTTCGCAGCACCACCTCGGGCAGGTCGGCCAGTTCGATGCCTTGCCGGCCTGGACCATCGACCATCCATAGTCCCTGCAAGGTGGATTCCCGGATCTGCACCGGCTGCGGCCCCGTGACCGTCACGCTCACCTCGCCCTGGCCCAACATGCTGGACAGCAAGGAGCGCGCCTCCGGGTCTAGAGGCGTCGCATCGAACCAGCATCCCCGTGTCTCCCCCCGGCCGATCCGCCGCAAACCGTCCAGCATATCCAGCAACAGGACCTTGACCTCGGCATGGCGCGCCCCCTCGATGTCATCGAGCAGACAGGGCGTCGGCCGCAGCTGGGGCGCCAAGGCGATCAAAGCATCGGTCACGCTGGGTCTGCTCATGGGGCTATCCTATTCGGGGTGTTTCGGGAATGAACTGAAACCCTCTCCCCTTGTGGGAGAGGGACTTGATGTGTTTCCGCGCTTCTCGCCGCATGCTGCTACTCCCCAGCATTCCGCTCATAACCGCCCAGATCGGTTCCATGTCCCAGCAGCGACTGTTCGTCGGGCAACGGCACCGGCCGCGGCGTCGGCACCACGCCCCACTGAGCGAGGATATCGAGGCCCGCCGCTATGGCCGGGTCAATCTGCGCGCGAATCATTGGGCGCAGACTGCCGCCCCAATCGTCCAGAGCCTCCGCCTGAACGCCGATCAGGGCGAGGTTCTCCGGTCCGCCCCCCAGCAAAGCGGCGGCGGCCAACACGTCCTGGAAGCCGGTTTGATGCAAGCTGAGTTTGCGGCATCCGAAAAAACGGGGGACGTCGTCATCGCGCACCACCGCGAGCGTCCCCGGCGGCTGATCGAAATCGACGGCATCGAAAACCAGCAGGCGTCGCGCCGCTTTGACATATTGGACCAGATAGAGCCCCTGCGTGCCGCCATCCATCAGCAGCACATCGTCCGGCAGCCGGTAGCGGCGATGGATTTCCTCGACCACCCGCACCCCGAACCCTTCGTCAGCCCATAAAATATTGCCGATCCCCAGGATCAGGGTGCCCCCGGCAGAGCCTTCCGCCATCGGTTCCGTCATCTTCGCATCTCCCTTCAATGCGACTTATGCTTGAAGGGGTTGTCCTTGAAGGTCCGGTAACCGTTGATCATCGTACTGATCAACGGCGTATTCGACAGGATGTCGTCGCGCGTCGCGCTGTAGACGTGCAGGATGACGAAACACACCATCCCCCACATGCCGAGATGATGCAGGACGTGCAGCCAGTCGGTATTGCCCACCAGGGTGATGACCCAGCCGAACAGGGCATGCTGCCAGCTTCCCCATCCCTTCGCCTCGGCATACATGGCAAAGCCGCTGACGATCATGCAGACTTGAAGGGTGAGGAACATGCTCACCATGGCGAGCTGGGCCAGAGGGTTGTGCCCAAGATGCGCGCGCGGGATCTTTTCCAGGAACATGTACCAGCGCAATTCGAAATATACGCCCTGCCACCACTCCTTGTTGGCCAGCGGCAGATAAAACAGGTGGCGCGCCTGGGGGTTTCCCGAAAGAGCCCCGTAGACTCGTCCCAACAGGGCGGCGGTCATGATGTAGGCCGCCGAAAAATGAATGGTTCGGATGGTGCCGGTAACGTAATAGTCCGACGCCTCTCCCGGCATCGACGGCAAGGGATGACCGATCAGATAGCCGGTCAACGCCAGCACGACGATGCACGCCGCCGTCAGCCAGTGCCAGATCCGCAGAAGCGTCTCGTAGATATAGACGGAATAGACGGAGATATGTTCCGCCGACTGCTGTTCTTGGTTCTCGCCCATGTCTTTCATCGTCATGACCGTTCCCCTCAGGCCCCGTCCGGAAATAACAGTGTCATTTCCGGACGGGGCCTTCGATTCATCTGTTGCGGCGGACGTATCCACGTCCACCGTGGCTCAAGCGCCGCTCAGGCTTGGCGATCTGCATCAAGATACGGTGACCGTCGTCGTCGCGCCGTCAGGTGAGATGACGTGGGTCGAGCAGGCCAAACAGGGATCGAAGCTGTGGATGGTCCGCAAGATCTCCAGCGGCTGCGCCGGATCGGCCAGCTTGGTGTCGAGCAAGGCCGCTTCGAAGGCGCCGATATTGCCTTGGGCATCCCTGGGCGAGCCGTTCCAGGTGGTCGGCACGATGCACTGGTAATTGGCGATACGCCCGCTTTGGATGTTCACCCAGTGCCCCAGTGC
>DATNIV010000341.1:0-3277 GCA_035604255.1 Telmatospirillum sp.
CACCCAGGCGCGCGCCAAAGCCAAGCGCTGTTGCTCTCCTCCGGACAGCACGCGTGCCGGCCTCGACGCTACTTCGGCCAGACCAAATCGTTTCAGGGCTTCGGTGGCGCGAAACCGTCTCTCTTCGCGTCCGACGCCCGCCAATTTGAGCGGATAGGCAATATTGCTGAGGGCGGATCGACGCAGCAGCACCGGTCTTTGAAAGACCATCGCTTGACGGCGCAGCAGAGCCTTGCTGGGCGAGGCGCCATTCCAGCGAACGCTTCCCGAGGTCGGTGCCAGCAATCCGTGGCAGATGCGCAGCAGCAGGCTTTTGCCGGCGCCGTTGGGCCCGAGGATCACGGTGCAGCCATGTCCGGCCAGTTCAAGATCGATTGCCGAGAGCAACACCTGTCCGTTGATCGTGAACCCGACGTCTTCCAGGATAAGTCGCTGGGATTGCGGGCTGTCGATGGCATTCATGCCTGTTTCCGTCCGGCGATGCTGCTGATCAGTTGCACGCCGCCATTCACCAAAATGGACAGTCCCATCAGAATGGTCCCCAGGACCATGGCAAGCGCCAAATTCCCTTTGCTGGTTTCCAGGGCGATGGTGGTGGTCATGGTGCGGGTGACTCCGGCGATATTCCCGCCGACGATCATCACGGCGCCGACTTCGGCAATGGCCCGGCCGAAGCCGGCGAGGACGGCGGTGGCGAGGCTGTAACGCGCATCCCACAACAACGTCGGCGCCGAAGCGAGTGGCCCGTTGCCGAAGGAATGCAGCAAGTCGCCATATTCCACCCAAAGATCGGCGACGGTTTGGCGCCCGAGCGCGGCAATGATCGGCAGAACCAGGACGGCTTGGGCGAAGACCATCGCTGTCGGCGTGAACAGCAAACCAAACTCGCCCAAGGGACCTGCTCGCGACAGCAAAAGATAGAGTGCCAAGCCGACGACCACCGGCGGCAGTCCCATGGCCGCATTGAGCAGAAGCACCACGGCGGCGCGGCCGGGAAAGCGGGTGAGGGCAACCAGGGCGCCGATCGGCAACCCAATGACGGTGGCCAGGAGGACGGCGCTGATCGATACCGTCAGGGACAGGCCGACGATGGTCAGTACGCTGGAATCGCCTTTCAGAATCAGGCTGATGGCTAGCGTCACGATATCGATGATGCCCATTTCCTAACGTTTCCAGCCGACGGTCATGCCCTTTAACCTTACCGTTTCCACAAGGCGAAAGACATTCAACTTTCTTCCTAATGAGAACAGCTGGCGTTCCGCGATACCTTTGGCACCCTCGTAATGTCGAACCGTCCAACGGTGAACGGTATCACGAATTTTGTGGTTTTTTCCCAAATTGGCGGCCGGCGGGCGTTATCGGCTTTTCGAATCCTCTTCCTCTTCAACCCGTCGCGAATACCGGCTATTGTCTCGATCGATGACTATTCAAGACTGTTTTACCCCTCCGAAGGCCCTCATTACACTCGATCAGGCGATGGTCTTTTTGACAGAACGCCTGGACCCGGTGGTGTCGACCGAACGGGTGGCGGTCACCGACGCCGAACACAGGGTTCTGGCCGAGGATATCGTTGCGCCCCTCTCCAATCCACGGGCCGCTTGTTCGGCGATGGATGGGTACGCCTTCGCGTCGGCCGATCTTTCCGCCACCGGACCGGAGGTCGCCCTGCGCTTGACCGCGCGGATTGCCGCCGGCCATCCGCATCAAGGGCGCTTCGGATCGGGAGAGGCGGCCCGCATCTTTACCGGTGCCGTCATGCCGACCGATTTCGATTCCGTCGCAATGCAAGAAGATTGCCGGGTCGAAGACGATCTCGTCTATGTGCCGTCGCAAACCCGTCCGGGCGACTGGGTGAGGCCGGTTGGTCAGGATTACGTCGACGGAACGGTCGTGCTGCGCCAAGGGCGACGTCTCAGGCCACAGGACGTGGCCATGGCGGCGTCGGTGGGACGAACGGAGTTGATGGTGTGCCGGCGTTTGCGGGTCGGAGTCTTTTCGACCGGCGACGAAGTGGCCGAACCGGGGCAGGTCTTGGCGGAAGGACAGGTCTTCGGCTGCAATCGCCAAGGGATTCTGGCGATGGTGCGTGGTCTGGGCTGCGAGGCCGAGGATCTCGGCAATATTCCCGATCGGTTCGATCTGACCAAGGACTGCCTGGCGGCGGCATCCGATCGCTGCGATTTGTTGATTACCTCGGGCGGCGTCTCCGTCGGGGGAGAGGATCACGTCCGCGCCGCAGTCGAATCCCTGGGCGCCATCCATTTATGGCGTATGGCCATCAAACCGGGCAAGCCTGCGGCGCTTGGCCATGTCGGGCGCTCGGTCTTCATCGGTCTGCCAGGCTATCCGGTGTCCAGTCTGGTCACTCTCATGATGATCGCGCGTCCGGTCATTTTGCGTCTTGCCGGTGCGGTCGCCGAATCGCCGCATCCCTGGCGGTATCCCGTCAGGGCTGCCTTTTCCTTCGATAAGAGGGATAAACGGCGAGAGTTTATCCGTGTTTCCTTGAGAACCGGCGACGACGGCCGGCCGGAAGCTCTGCTCTATCGTTCGCAAGAGTCCAATGTGCTTTCGTCGTTGGTTGAAACCGACGGTTTGGTCGATTTGCGAGAGGAGACGCACCATGTGGCGTCGGGGGATCTGGTCGATTTTATTCCCTATTCGGCCCTGCAATGGTGACGGACGATCTCGTCCAAGCGCCGTCTGAGCGAATCGGAGCACATGCGGGATGAAAGTATTCGGACTGGCGGGATGGAGCGGTGCCGGCAAGACCACTCTGATGGTGGCGTTGGTGCAAAAGATCTCCGCGCGTGGTGTGACGGTGTCGACCATCAAGCACGCCCACCACAGGTTCGATATCGATCGTCCGGGGAAGGATTCCTTTCGGCATCGGGAGGCCGGCGCGACCGAGGTCATGATCGCGACGCCTGAGCGCTGGGCTTTGATGCATGAGATGCGCGCGTCTCCCGAAGCGCAATTGGGCGAGTTGCTGGCGCATATGACGCCGGTCGATTTGCTGCTGATCGAAGGCTTCAAGGCGCATCCCCATGACAAGCTCGAAATCCACCGCCCCTCTCTCGGCAAGCCGATGATTTGGCCGCAAGACCCCTATATTGTGGCGGTGGCCAGCGATGCGCCTTTGGAGGATTTACCCTTGCCGAGACTCGATCTCGACGATTCCTCGGCCATCGTCGAATTCATTTTGACCAGAACGGGACTTGCGACATGAGCCAGAGTTGCGACGCCTTTTCCCCGCCCAAACCGATGCTGAGCTTCG
>DATNIV010000342.1:0-5764 GCA_035604255.1 Telmatospirillum sp.
GGCGCATCAGCGCCTGCTGGTGGCCGCCGAGGGTGAATTGCTCCGTGAAAAAAGAGGAGACCCGCTCCAGCGCTTGCTGGCCCATCCTTTGTCGGATTTGTTTTCCGAGGAGCGTTTGTCGCGCGACATTCTGGTCAATTATTTCTCCTTTTTGCATCTGATTCTGGGGGATGCCCGCGATGACCTGAGGGAGCGTTGCGCGGCAATCGTTGCCGAATTGAAGGAGCCCGACGCTCTGGCTTTTTCCTGGGATGACTTTTATGACGACCCGCGGTCGAAAGAGATCCTGTGGACGGTTCTGGTCCGCATCGCCGAGAGTTTCCGTCGTTTCGATGCCCGACGGGATTGGTTCATCGGCCTGATGGAACATCGCTCTCAGGCGATCAGTCTCGGTCCAAACGCTTTCGTGCCGCGTCCGCCGAGCGATGAGCCCCAGGTCTTCGGTGTTCTGGAATTCAATGTGATGTTTGCGGCGCTTTTCGGCCCTTTGTGGGAGCTTTCTCGCCCGGACGCTTTGGCGTTCGAGCGGCATTTCGGGAGTGCGCCGCAGCAGTTGCTCGGATCCTTGCGCAAGGATCTCGAGGCGTCTGGTGCCCTTCTTTGACCACAATATATCGCCATCTTGCCCCCCTCCCGCCTGGCTGAAACGCGATACCAATGGTGCCAGTGTGAGAAATCCGGGCTAAACTTCGGAAAACATAAGAACAGGGTATTTATGACTGCTCTCGCGCGCCTTGCCGTTTTCGACGTCGACGGAACCCTGATCGATAGCCAGCACAATATCGTTGCCGCCATGGCCTTGGCCTTCCAGGCCCAGGGGCTTGACGATCCCGGCGCGGAGGCCGTGCGGCGGATCATCGGATTGTCTCTGGTCGAGGCGGTCGCTTGCTTGGCGCCCGATCTCGGTCCGGCCAAACATGAGAGCATCGCGCTCAGTTACAGGGATGCTTTTTTCGTCCTGCGGTCACGTCCTGATCATAGCGAGCCTCTGTTTCCGGGAGCCGTCGAGGCGCTTGACCGGTTGGAGGCCGACGGTTGGCTGTTGGGTATCGCCACGGGAAAATCGCGACGCGGACTCGACGCGATGATCGAACGCCACGGTTTGCAGGGACGGTTCATGACCCTGCAAACAGCGGATGGAAATCCTGGGAAACCGCATCCGGCAATGGTTTTGCAGGCGATGGACGCTGCCGCCGTTGGGCCCGATGTGACCGTGATGATTGGCGACACCTCTTTCGACATGCAGATGGCGCGGGCGGCGCGTGCGCGCGCCGCCGGTGTGACGTGGGGTTACCATCCGTCGTCGGAGCTTCTGACGGCCGGCGCCGAAACGATGATCGATGAGTTCTCCGCTTTACCATCTGCTCTCGAAATGTTGTTGGGGAGGCCGTGATGCGCTTTGGGACGATCCTGAAGCTGGCCGGTCTCGGCGCCTTGGCGCTCATCGTCGCGCTGGTGGCGGTGGTCAAGTCGATCGACGTGAACAACTATCGCGACGTCCTGACGCAAGCGGCCAAATCGGCCACGGGCCGCGACCTCAGCATTCGGGGAAAATTTTCGCTCAGGCTGTCTTTGACGCCGGCGCTGATTGCCGAGGATGTCACTCTGGCCAACGCCGCATGGGGCAGCCGGCCCGAAATGATCCGGTTGCAGCGTCTGAGAGCCGATATCAGCCTGTTGCCGTTGCTGGTCCGGGAGGTGAGGATCAGCCGCCTGCAGTTGATCGGTCCCGATGTTCTGCTTGAACGCAATGCCGCCGGCCAGGCCAACTGGGATTTCGGCCCGTCGCCATCGGCGGCCCTGTCCGCTCTCGACGCGGCGAAGACGCCCACCACGTTCAAGATCAGCCAATTGTTTGTCGGTCATGGGCGCGTGGTCTACCGCGATGCCCGGGGGGGGGCAGACAAGACCCTGCAGATCGAACAACTGACCGCGGATGCCGATACGGCGGCGGCGCCCATCGGGTTGCATGCCGGAGGTGCTTGGAACGGACAGCATTTCGAGGTGAGCGGCGTTTTGGGGGCGATGAACGTCCTGATGGCTTCTGGAAAACCTTATCCGGTGAAACTGAAGGCGGTCCTGCCAGGTCTGGTGGCGACGACGAACGGAACGCTCAGTCTCGGCAAAGGGGGCGTTCCGCAGTTGTCTTTGCAAACGACGGCGGATGCCACGGAATTGGCGGAGGCCGCCAAATTGGCCGGCTATACGCTGCCGCCTTTTGGTGCCGTGCGAATCGCGATGGGGATGACCGGGCCGTTGTCTTCGCCCAGTCTGGTCAATATCGACGCCGTGCTGGGGCGTCGCGACATGTTGGCCCTGACGGCCAAGGGATCGATTAAGGCGCCTCTGACCGGAGAGGGGGTCGATCTCTTGTTGTTCGCCGAGGGCGAAACTCTGGGCGGATTCAGTCGTAGCGCCGATCTCGCCTTGCCGCCGGTGGGGCCGATTCGCGCAGCGGCCCATTTGACGGATTTCGATGGCGGTTGGCGTCTGAACGATCTGAAGCTGAGTCTTGGGCATAGCGACGTGGCGGGAGACATGGCGCTGGGAATGCGCAATCCGCGTCCCTCCGTCGAGGCCCATCTGACGTCTTCCCTTTTGGATTTTGGCGAGTTGACCGGCGGTATCAGCGATGTGCCAAGGGTGCGGACGGAAGCGGCCCGTATTTTTTCCGACGAACCTCTTCCTTTGCCGCTGTTGAATTTGGCCGACGTCTCTGTCGGATGGAAAATAGATCGTTTGGTGAGCCGTGGGCTGAGCGCGCATCAGGTCAATCTTGCCGTCTCCGACAAGGGGGGCAAACTTCTGGTGACACCCGCTGTGGCCATTTTGGCGGGGGGAAAAGCCAGCGGATCGATGAGCGTCGATGCATCCATCAAAGTGGCCAATGTCGCTCTCTCGATTGATGCCGAGAAAGTCGATATGGGCGAACTTCTCAAAGGATTCGGCGTTTCGCAGAATGTCTTGGGGGCGAGGTCATCGCTGCATATGGCGCTGAAAGCCAATGGAAATTCGGTGCGGGCCATGATGGCTCGTCTGTCCGGTGATGTTTCGATGGTGACCGACAAGGGCATTCTCGATCAAGGGTCCGCCGACATGGTGGCGCTTGATGTCCTTCGCCAATTGGCGCCGTGGACGCAGAGCAAGGATACTCAGATGCAATGTATGGTCAGTCGTTTTTCGGTTGTCGACGGCATGGCGCATAGCGAAGCTTTGCTTTTCGACACCGATGCGATGACGCTCAGCGGACAAGGGAGCGTGAATTTGGCCAACGAATTGCTGGACCTGACCGTTGCGCCGCGGCCAAAGGATGCCAATTTACTCAGTTTGGCTTTTCCTCTGGATATTGGCGGCACCCTGGCCCATCCGACGGTAACACCCAATCGAGGCGCGATCGTCAAAGGTTTGGCCGGCGTGTCCAGCGCTGCCGCCGCCGGGGTGCTGGGGGCGCAATTGCCGCTTGCCAATAATGCGCCTGGCGACGACGGAAATGCCTGTCTGGCTGCTCTCAATCAGGTGAAGAAAGCGCCTCCGGCGAGGAAGGCGGGTGGTAAGGGGCCGGGATGAAGCGTTTTTACGCCCAAGCAGGCGTCGTTCACCGTGACGATGGGTTTGTCATCGCGTTGGATGGAAAGGCCGTTCGTACACCGGGGGGGCGAACTCTGCTGATAAGGCCGCTCGCTCTGGCCGAAGCGGTCGCCGCTGAGTGGCAGGCGCAAGGAGAGACCGTTCGCCCCGAGACGATGCCGCTCACGCAATTGGCGAGTACCGCCCTTGACCGCGTCATTCCCAACCGCGCGGCGATCATCGACCAATTGATGAAGTATGCGGGGACCGATCTGCTGTGCTACTGGGCCGACGGGCCAGAGGATTTGGTGCTGCGCCAGGAACGGTTATGGCAGCCATTGGTCGATTGGGTGACGGAGACTTTCGATGTAGAATTGTGCGTTACCCGCGGTGTCATTCCGGTCTCGCAGCCGGAGGCGACGCTGTCGGTGTTGGCGGACGTCCTTGATCGATATGACGATACGCGGCTCACGGCGCTGCAGGCCGCCGTGCCTGCCATGGGATCGCTCCTTCTGGGGGTTGCCTTGGTTGAAAGACGGCTTGACGTGGAAGAGGCTTTCGCAGCCTCGCAACTCGATGAAAGCTATCAAATCGAGCTGTGGGGCATGGATGCCGAAGCATTACGGGCGCGCGAATCGCTGAGAAATGATATTGCTGCGGCATCACTATTTATCGACTTATATGTTCGTGATGGCATGCACTTAAGTTATTAAAATTACAAAGTGCTGGATCAGCAGGGCGTCAGATGTTATTTCGAGGCCCTGACCTGTTGCTAGGGTTTTAAGAGACCAAAACGGGGGGACTGATGACCGGAATCATTCGACAGTTGCAAGAAAAACGTGCGGGTGCCCGCGCCGGCGGAGGGCCCAAACGTATTGAATCGCAGCATCAAAAAGGCAAATTGTCGGCGCGGGAACGTATCGAGTTGTTGCTGGATGCCGGTTCGTTCGAAGAATGGGACATGTTCGTCGAGCATCGCTGCCACGATTTCGGAATGGGGGAGCAGCAGATCCCCGGCGACGGCGTGGTGACCGGCTACGGCACCGTCAATGGTCGTCTGGTTTTCGTTTTTTCTCAGGATTTCACCGTCTTCGGCGGTTCGCTTTCCGAGTCGCATGCCGAGAAAATATGCAAGATCATGGATCATGCCATGAAGGTTGGGGCCCCGGTCATCGGACTGAACGATTCGGGCGGCGCTCGTATTCAGGAAGGCGTCGCGTCACTGGCCGGATACGCGGAGGTTTTCCAGCGAAACGTCATGGCGTCCGGCGTGGTTCCGCAAATCTCTCTGATCATGGGGCCGTGCGCCGGGGGCGCCGTCTATTCGCCGGCCATGACCGACTTCATCTTCATGGTCAAGGACAGTTCCTACATGTTCGTGACCGGGCCCGATGTGACCAAGACGGTGACCCATGAGACGGTGACCGCCGAGGAGTTGGGCGGTGCGGTGACGCACACCAGCCGATCCGGTGTGGCCGACCTGGCCTTCGAGAACGATGTCGAGGCCCTGTTGCAGCTCCGCCGCTTCATCGATTTTCTGCCGGCCAACAATCGCCAGAAGCCTCCGGTGCGGCCAACCAACGACCCGGCCGATCGCATCGAGCCTAGCCTCGACACCTTGATTCCGGAAAACGCCAATCGTCCCTACGACATGAAGGAATTGATCCTCAAAGTCGTCGACGATGCCGATTTCTTCGAAGTGGCACCAGCCTTCGCCGGCAATATTTTGACGGGCTTCGCGCGCATGGAAGGTCAAACGGTGGGGATCGTGGCCAATCAGCCCATGGTGCTCGCTGGTTGCCTGGACATCGATTCCAGTCGCAAGGCGGCACGGTTCGTTCGCTTTTGCGACTGCTTCAACATTCCGATCATCACCTTCGTCGATGTTCCGGGTTTTTTGCCGGGCACGGCACAGGAATATGCCGGCATCATCAAGCATGGGGCAAAGCTGCTTTACGCCTATGCGGATTGCACCGTTCCCAAGGTAACGGTGATCACGCGCAAAGCTTATGGCGGGGCCTATGACGTGATGAGTTCCAAGCATTTGCGTGGTGACGTCAATTTTGCCTGGCCGACGGCGGAAATCGCCGTGATGGGACCGAAGGGCGCGGTTGAGATCATCTTCCGTACCGATATTGGCGATCCCCAGAAAATTGCCGAGAGGACCGAGGAATATCGGCAGAAATTCGCCAATCCG
>DATNIV010000343.1:0-3211 GCA_035604255.1 Telmatospirillum sp.
CCACCGGCACCACCGGCAAGCTGCTGATGCAGAGTTGCCCGACCTTGCAGATCACCTGCCTGAAATCGGGACCGCTGGGCGGTGATCAACAGTTGGGGGCCTTGATCGCCGAAGGCAATCTCGATGTCCTGATCTTCTTCATCGATCCGATGACCAGCCAACCGCATGATGTGGATGTGAAGGCGCTGACCCGCTTATCGACGGTTTACAACATCGTCTTGGCGATGACACGCTCGACGGCCGATTTCGTCATCAGCAGCCCCCTCTTCGCCAGTTCCGAGTGGACTCCCGTCAAAACCAACTACGAAACTTACGTACACCGATTGCAACCGGGTGAAACAGCCAACTGACCCGAGACGACCCGGGTCGTTACGATACTATTTTTTAGCCATCGGCGGACGAGAGACGGCTTCCTTTTGTCGATCGGCATCCAATCTATAAGCACGTACGGGTGAAACAGCATGACCCAAACAACCCCTGCGGCGCAGCCGCAGGCGCTCCGAGAGGCCAACCCAAGCCCAATTCCAGGGGGAAATATGTCTTATAAGCGCGTCACCTTGTCGCAGTTCCTGATGGAGGAACAGCATCGCCGGGGCGGTTCAGGCACGTTCACTTCGCTGCTGACGGACATCCGGACAACCTGCAAGATGATTTCGCATGAGGTCAATCGTGGGGCGATGGCCGGAAATCTGGGCGTTGCCGGCACGGAGAACGTGCAGGGTGAGGAACAGAAAAAGCTCGATGTGCTGGCCAATGAGATTTTCCTGCATATGACGGCGCAGAGCGGCAATTACGCCGCCATGGCCTCGGAAGAATTGGAAGACGTGCACATCGTCCACGGCGCGGCCGGCCGCTACCTGTTGCTGTTCGATCCGCTGGACGGATCGTCGAACATCGACATCAATATCGCGGTGGGCAGCATCTTTTCCATTCTGCGCCTTCCCGAAGGGGTGAGCAGCACCGACGACGATGCTTTCTTGCAACCCGGCGTCAAACAGGTCGCCGCCGGATATGCGATCTATGGCTCCTCGACCATGCTGGTGTTGACCACCGGCAATGGCGTCAATGGCTTCACCTTGGATCAGAATATCGGCGTCTTCGTACTGACCCACCCCAACATGCGCATCCCGGAGGACGCCAGCGAGTTCGCCATCAATGCGTCGCGCTCACGCTTCTGGGAACCGCCGGTCAAACGTTATATCGACGAAGCCTTGAGCGGCGTCGAAGGTCCGCGCGGCAAGGATTTCAACATGCGTTGGGTGGCCGCGATGGTCGCTGAAGTGCACCGCATCCTCTGCCGCGGCGGCGTCTTCATGTATCCCGCCGATTCGAAGAACGCCAAGCAAGGCGGCAAACTGCGATTGATGTACGAGGCCAACCCGATGTCCTTCATCGTCGAGCAGGCGGGCGGCATGGCCACCACCGGCCGCGACCGGATCATGGAACTGCACCCCGAAGGGCTGCACCAGCGCGTCCCGGTGATCCTCGGCTCGAAAAACGAGGTGGAACGGATTCAGCGCTATCACGAGGAATATGACACCGCCAACAGTCCGGCGGACGCCCAGGCTTAGGGACTTATAGCCAGGCTTAGGGACTTATAGAGAGTGTCGTCGTTGCGAGCGAAAGCGCAGCAATCCAGCGAAACGATGTTTTCTGGTTTGCTGCGCTTTCGCTCGCAATGATGGAGCTTAAGGGAACAGATGCCGATCCGGCGACTATGAGGAAATCGAGTAATAATAAAAATTATGAACCGCTCTTTCTATTATAGAGACAGTCTATATATTTCGTTTTTCTCAAAAAAACACTTTCACTTCGATTGAAGTGGAAAATATATAGCCATATCTGGCGATGAGTTATTGTATGTTTTAATAACATAATGTCAAATTTCGCCTATAGCCCATAAATTTTATAATTTTTTCTTGACATAAGCGCCGCAGACACCCCTCCCTTACATCGTTATAACCTTTAAATCATAAACGCTCTCCCGTTTGGGATGAGCCACGGTTGGCTTTGAGACGAGAGATGGACGGCGCCACGCGACATCCCGGATGGCATCGACACCCCCAGGGTTGGGCGGCAGCGCTCTCTCTTTCCTTGCATGGCGCCTTGCTTCTGGCAATCCTGCCGGTGACGGCCCACCCCCGACTGCCGCCGCCTCTCCCGCAAATCGAAATGCTCGCGGTAAAGCCGGCGCCGATCACCGGATCGCCGGGCTCGTCCACCGCCGCCGCTCCACAAGAGACATCGCCCGTCGAACCGCCGCCCCCCTCACCAGCGCCGGCCAGCCAGACGAAACCGGTTCAATCCCTTCGGCCAAGCCATCCGACGCCAACGCTTCGCCGGATCAGCAAACCGGCTCGACCGGTGACGATTCCCAGCCAATCGTCTTCCGAAACCATGGTCACGGAGCCCCGTCCTCAACCGGCCGCATCCGGCACAACGGCAGCAGCCGGCGAAACGGCGGCTACGGGGAGAGCCGCGACGGGCCAAGACACCAGCGGCAGAACGGCTTCCGGCAATGCGGGCGGCGATCCGGCAACGGTCGACGCCTATCTCGTGACGATCCGCAAACATATCCAAGAAAATCTCGTCTATCCTCCAGCGGCCCGCCGACTCGGACTGGCCGGACAGGTCCGTCTTCGCTTCACCATTGAAGGCGACGGCAGGGTCGCCGGCGACTCGCTCCGCATCGTTGGCGGAAGCGACGCCAGCCTGCTGCAGAATGGGGCCATCGAAACCATTCGTAAAATCGCTGCATTCCCGCCCCCTCCGACCGGCAGCATCGGCATCGAAGTCCCGGTGCTGTTCGCGCTGGTCCACCAGGGATGACGCGATGGAGAGACCACAATGACGCCGAGACGCCGCTCGCTTTTCGTCCTCCTTCTCTGGTGTCTGTGCGGCCCAGCCTTGGCCCGCGACATCGCCGACATGACCGGCCAAACGGTGAATCTGCCCGACAGACCGCTCCGCGCCTTCGCTTCGATCCCACCATTGACCAGCTTCCTTGAAGTGGTGGCGCCGGACGTGGTGGTCGCCCTGAACCGCCCCCTCACTGATGGCGAACGCCCCTATTTGTCCCCCGGCCTATCGACTTTGCCGGTGGCCGGCGGTTGGTTCGGCAATGGTGCCGGCGCCAATCTGGAACTGTTGGCATCCCTTCGGCCCGACGTCATCGTGATGGAAGCGGAAAACCCCGTCGCCGGCGACATCA
>DATNIV010000344.1:0-4052 GCA_035604255.1 Telmatospirillum sp.
CGGTCGGGTCGGTGAGTTGCATGGCCGCTACTATGCCGAGGCATGGGGCTCGGGAGCGCCATTCGAAATCATGATCATTCGCGAATTCAGTGACTTTATCGAGCAATACGACCCCAATAAGGATCTTGTTCTTTCCGCCCATATCGGCGGCGATCTCGTCGGATCGGTTTCGATCCTCGGCCGAGGTCCGGAACAGCAAAGCGCTCAGCTTCGTTTCTTCTTGGTGAGCCCTAAGTTTCATGGCCGTGGAATCGGAAAGATCCTGCTTCGCACCGCACTGGATTGGTGTCGGGAACGCGGTTTCCGCACGATATTCCTGTGGACCGTCGATAACCTGCCCCAATCCCGGTCCCTTTACGAGGCGACGGGGTTTCGCGTCACACGGAGATGCAAAGACGACCGCTACACCGTTCTCCACGACAATTTGAAAATGGAGCTTTCCCTCTTCTAAACCTCGTTAACCGACCGCGCCCCCATCAAGCGGCGATCGACGCGATGAACTGATCAAAAATCCCGATCACCTCCTGAAGCGGGTTCAAATCCTCGACATCCCAACTTGGGAACTGCCCATCGATAGACATGCGGGCAAGACCGTAAGCCAGCGCCCGCCCCGCGACGGCGTGACGAACCGGATCACCCCGGCGCAGCAACCCTGCGGCTTGCGCATCGCGCATCATGCCGGCCATGACGGCACGAATCTCGTCATTGCGCGCTCTCAACGACGATCCTTCGAAATCGATCACGGCGCGCGTGGAAATAACCTGGAAATGCACAGGATTGCCGAAGGCCCAGGTGAAAAAGCCGATGCCGAGGGCGCGATAACGCATCAGAGCATTCTCGTCCGCCGCCGCGGCAAGGGCCTTGTCGATCTCGTCGCGCAACCGATCCATGGCTTGCTCCGCCACAGCCGTAAGCAGGGCGGTTCGGGTTGGAAAATGCCGAAAAGGGGCGCCTGGCGAAACCCCCACCATCTTGGCGACCGCACGCACGCTCACCTGGTCGAGACCTTGGATTTCGATCAACCGCACCGTCGCTTCGAGAAGCGCCTGGCGCAGATTGCCATGGTGATAACGCCGTCCCGGCGGTCCGCCGACGGAGGTCTTGGCTGATGGAATGCGTGCTCTGGACATCCCTCGACCATATCACCGCCGACGCATTTTGTAATCGCTGATTACATTTCAGTGGACAATAACAAGCCGCCCCGTGTAATCAATGCTTACATTTGGAAACGTTGCCTCTCCTCCAACATGCCGGGTGATTCACATGGTTTCTCGCGCCACAGCTTTCTCCCTCCTGATTGCCCTGATATGCCTGCCGGCGTGCGTCCGTGCCGAAGATCATGAGGCTCACATCGCCCCGGCGGCCGCGGCGGAGGCTGCGGCGCACTTGCTGGTCAGCCCGCCTTTGGCCGGTCCGCTGTCCAGAGGATTGGCCATCGTCGCGTTCCGGACCGAAAATCTGAAGATCGTACCGGTCTATGGCGAGGCCGCGCTGCAGGTCACGCCGCGCATCGGACATCTGCATGTCACGGTTGACGATGGCCCGTGGCACTGGCTCCATGCCAGCGCGGAACCGATCGTCATCCAAGGCCTGCCAACGGGTCCGCATCGGATCTTGCTCGAACTGGCTGACGCCAATCATAAGATCCTCGATGCCCAGACCGTCAGCTTCGAGATCCCGGCGCCTCGGTAAAATTTATCGGCACTTTTTCTTAGCGCGATGACGTTAGGTCGGACCGGCGCGCCCCTTGGTCCATCCCAAGTCCCGCGAGATGCTCTCGGCCACCGAGACCACCACGGATCGCAAGGCATTCATCCGCTCGGGCGGCATCAGATGGGTGGCGCTCGAGACGCTGATCGCCGCGACGATCTTGCCGCCCACATCGCGAATGGGGGCGGCGACGCAGCGGATGCCCGTTTCGTTCTCTTCCAGATCGAAGGCGCAACGCTGCTCGCGGTAGTCCGTCATCCGCGCGCGAAACGCCTCCCAGGTGAAGGTGTTCGCTGGCGCCACCCGACGGCTCAGGCCCTCCTCATAGAGGCTCTTCCAGTGCTCTTCCGGCATGTCGAGCATCAGCGCCTTGCCGACCCCGGTGAAGGCGAGCGGCATGCGAAAGCCGATTCTGGAGCGCATTTCCATGCCGCGTTTGCCTGGAATCTTGTCGAGATAGAAGACCTCGCCGCCCTCCGCCTCGGCCAGATGCACCGTGTCCTGCGTGTCGTCGGCCAGTTTGCCCATATAGGGCCTGGCGACGGTCGGCAGAGGCAACTGTTCGCGCGCACAGAACCCCAGTTCGATCAATTTCGGGCCTAAGACATAGCCGAGCCCCGGCATCTGTTTGATATAGCCGGCGACGACCAACGCCATGACAAGCCGATGCGTGGTGCTCCGCGTGCAGCCGATCGCCGCGCTGATCAAGGGAAGCGTCGTTGCGCCATGCGACACCGCCTCGATTGTCGCCAAGCCGCGCAGCAGCGTCTGTGTGCCTGCCGGCGCCTCGGCCGGATCACTTTTGACTGTCAGCACTATTTTCGTCTCTCTGCAACCGAGGAAAGGCGAGACGGACGGCCATCGCCATGAGAGACCGCCCCTTCCCGATCACCACTCGGCGAAGGTGCCGTCGGCGTGGCGCCAGACGGGGTTGCGCCAGCGATGACCGATCGCCGCCTGACGAATGACGAACTCTTCGTCGATTTCGATTCCCAATCCCGGCCCATCGGGAATGGCAACAAACCCGTCGGCGTAATCGAACACCTTCGGGTCTTTCAGATAGTCCAAAAGATCGTTCGTCTTGTTGTAATGAATGCCTAAGCTTTGCTCCTGGATGAAGGCATTGTAGCTGACGGCGTCAATCTGCAAGTTGGCCGCCAGGGCAATCGGCCCCAACGGACAATGCAACGCCAAGGCCACGTCATAGGCCTCGGCCATGGCCGCGATCTTACGGGTTTCCGTGATGCCGCCGGCGTGCGACGGATCGGGCTGGATGATGTCGACATAACCCTCGGCGAGGATGCGTTTGAAATCCCAACGGGAGAACAGACGCTCGCCAAGCGCGATCGGCGTGCTGCAATGGTTGGCGATTTCCTTCAGCGCTTCGGAGTTTTCGCTGAGCACCGGCTCTTCGATGAACATCAGCTTGTAAGGTTCGAGTTCCTTGGCCAGAACCTTGGCCATGGGCCGATGCACGCGGCCGTGGAAGTCGACGCCGATACCGAAATGCGGCCCCATCGCCTCGCGGATGGCCTGCACGCGCATCAGAACCGAATCGATCTTGGCATGGCTGTCGACGAACTGGAGTTCCTCGGTGCCATTCATTTTAACCGCGGTGAATCCACGCGCCGCGACATCGCGGGCGGCCTGGGCGGTATCGGCCGGACGGTCGCCGCCGATCCAGGAATAGACGCGGATATTCTGGCGCAATTTGCCGCCAAGCAATTGATGAACCGGAACGCCCAAAGCCTTTCCCTTGATATCCCACAGCGCCTGATCGATCCCGGCGATGGCGCTCATATGGATGCCGCCGCCACGATAGAAGCCACCGCGGTACATCACCGTCCAGTGATCTTCGATCAGGAACGGATCCTTGCCGATCAGATAATCCGACAATTCCTCGACCGCGGTGGCCACCGTTGCCGCCCGGCCTTCCAGCACCGGCTCGCCCCAGCCGGAGATCCCCTCATCGGTTTCGATCTTCAGAAAACACCACCGGGGGGGAACAATGTAGGTGGTCATCTTGGTGATTTTCATACTATGTCTCCTGGTGACTTAGGCTTTTAGGACGCCAAACGGCGCCACGCCTCGACGAAAGCACGCGCCCTGACGCGCACGTCCGAGGCCGTCAGTCCGGGCTTGTACAAGCTTGAGCCGAGACCGAAGCCATTGGCCCCGGCCGCCACATAGTCGGCCAAAGTAGCCGGCGTCACGCCGCCGACCGGCATCAAACGCACCGTTTTCGGGAATACGGCGCGCCAGGCCTTGACCCCGATCGGGCCGATTTGTTCGGCCGGGAACAGTTTCAGGCCGTCGGCGCCATTGGCCAGGGCGGCGAATCC
>DATNIV010000345.1:0-3601 GCA_035604255.1 Telmatospirillum sp.
ATCGACGATTGGCCCGGATGGACCCGCCAGCACTTGGGCGACGGCGTCTGGCTGGATTATCAGGACCGGCGGATCGGCCGCTATCGGGCCGCTTTGATCCGCAACGATCGTCTCGAAGCCGTCTTGTTCGTCGCAGCCCCAGGTCAGCGGCCGGCCATCGAAGGCCTCGCCCCGCTGTTCAGCGCCCCCGTTCCCGAACCGCATCGTCGCACCGAGTTGCTGGCCGGCAGCCCGCTTGCCGGCCGCGATGGGGGGCCGATCGTCTGCGCCTGTCATCAGATTGGCCGGGAAACGATCCTGAACGCCATCGTCGGGCAAGGGCTGGCCAGCGTCGAAGCGATCGGCCAGGCGTTACGCGCCGGCACCAACTGCGGGTCCTGCATTCCCGAGCTACGCGGTCTGCTGACGGAGAGAAAGCGGTAGAAATCTGACGGATGAGTCCTTAGTCCAAGAGTGGGGCGGGCGTCCCGCCCGTCCTTCGGAGAAGGCGAAAGATCAGCATTTCCGCCGCTTCCGCGTCGGAGGCGGGCAGGATGCCCGCCCCACTCGTGAGAGGACCAAATGTTAGAGTCCAACCACTAGCCCGCAATTCTCATACTCGCGTCCTGAACGCCGTTCAGAGTCCCCCACCCTTGTCGGCGAGAGACGAACTGAACATGTCCAACTGCCAGGTCATTTCGTCTCCGCTGAGGCCGTAGCTATCGTTCGGTCCAGGCTTCAGCACATCGCTGAGCGGAATATTGCCCAAGCGCATCTGCAAATCGACGGCAAAGGTGGCAGAAAGGCCCGCCGCCCACGCCAGAGCGCAGATGGCCCGCGCAGAATGCGCCGAGGCGATCTCCAGCACCGTTCGCACGCTGACATCGGCCAGGATGGACAAGCCGGCCACCAGATCGTTCGTATGATCGGTCAACAAAGACACGGTCAGCGCCATCTCGTCCAACTGCCCCTCGGCCCGCAAGACATGCATCTTGTCGAGCGACGACCGATAGAGGCTTTCCATCGCCGGTTCCGGCATCGGAGAAAGCCCGGCGCCCCCGTTACCGGCCCGCTCCCCGGGGGAGCGGCGAAGGCTATCCTCGATCGCCTTGGCGACGGCCGCCGCCGTGAGCGACGGCAAATTCGGGCGCGCCAAAATGTGATCCATCACATGAGGCACCGTCATTTCGACGACGCGATCCAAGGCGGCTTCGCTCATTTCTCCGCTGGACAGCAGCGGCTCTTGCCAATTCTGATCGACCGCGGCGCCGTCGATCAGGGCATCGATGGTGTCTTCCTGCAAATTGATATTGGCGTTTTTCAGGAGATGCGTAATCGCCGGGGAATTGCTGCTGGCGACAATGGCCGCCGTCACACGCGCATCGACAGAGGGCCGCCGCGCGATGGCGGCCAACACGCCCTCGGTCGGCGTGGCGGCGATCAGCGCCAACAAATCCTCGTCACTCAAAAGGGGCGAATATTGGAGAACCGGGGCCGCCACGGCGAGGTGTTGATCGAAGGCCAGGCGGCGGATGACAGCCGGATCGATATCATCGGCGTCCTTCACCACAGTGGCGATGGTCGCGCGGATGCGCCTCTCGGAATCGTCGGCCAGACGGAGAATGACCTCCGCCATGATCGCCCTGGACCGCGCCTGATCGTCGGAAACACCGGTGGCACGGCCGAAACGACCGATCTTGGCAGCCAGTTCCATCCGCACATCGAGATCATCGTCGTCGGCCAGAAGACGATTTCCCTTGGCCGGAGTCGCCGGATTGAGCGCCACCGCGCGACGCACCGGAACTTTCTCGTCACCGGCCAGGAAGTAGAGAATTTCCGGCGGCGCATCCGGGCGAAAGGCCAGTTCCTGACGCCGCCGCCAATCGGCGGCGGCGGCGATGTCCCGCGCCTGCTCGTAGGGAAGCGGCGGTTCGGCCTTCGCCATCATCGGCGCGCTCCACTCGCCACGGCCGGCGCCGCCACGGCATAACTGCCTTTGCCTGCGCGTTTCACGCTATACATCGCCACATCGGCCCGACTGACGAATTCATTGATCCCCTCGGGACTCTTCGGATCATGGACGGCAATCCCAATCGACAATTTCAGCGGCCGATCAGGCGCCCCCGAATAGGCGATCAAGGCGCCGGCGGCGGCCAGGAACACCTGGGCGCGGTTGATCGCCACCGTTTCATCGGCGTTGTCCAGCCAAACGGCGAATTCATCGCCGCCCAGACGAGACACCAAGTCCGTGCTCCGCGTATTATGGCGCAGAATGTCGGCGAGAAAACAGAGTGTTTCGTCTCCCTTGGCATGCCCATGAAGGTCATTGACCAGTTTGAAATTGTCGAGATCGAGATAAACCAGGGACGCCTTCTTGGTATCTCTTTGCAACCGTTTGAAACGGCGTTTCATCTCGTCGTAAAATCCGCGGCGATTGAGCAGGCCGGTCAGCGGGTCGGTTCGGGACGCGTCAAACAACAGACGATAGTTGGCCCGTTGCTCGATAGCGGCGGCGATTTGACTGCTCAAGGAGGCGAGCAACTGGCGGTCTCCCTCGGTCCAATCGCCGTGGTTGGGGCTTCGCCACAATAAAATGACGCCGACCAGGCGACCGCCATAAACGGTCGGCGACAACAGGACGGAAAAGCCGCCGAGGGAAACCACCTGAGGATGGCCTTTCGGATCGTCAAGAACCCTCTCGAGAGAGGGCTGGACAAGGTCCAGCGCCCCCACATTTCCGAAGCTCACCGTCAACAGCAGTTGAGGACGAGGCGCCAAGACTTCGGAGCGCATCGTCGCCGTAAAAATTTGGCACCCGCTGGCGCCAAACCCATGGGTACAGGTGCTCGCCGCCACTTGCAGCATGTCGTTGGGATCCGCCTCATGGCGAAACACATTGGTGATCCGCGAGAACACGCGTTCGCGGTTGCGTTGCTCAGCCAGAAAACGCCGATGCTTGCGATTTTCGGTAACGTCCCGGCAAATGCCGCGAGCGCCACGCCATTCGCCTTTCTCATCAATGAGCGGAACCGCGGAAACCTCGAAACACAGCAGATCGCCATCGACATGACGCATCCAGATTTCGGCGTTCTCGACCGGCACCGGCGCGGAGAAGGGCGAAATCGCCACCTGGGGCGCGGACGGCTCCAACAGTTCGCCCGGCCTGCTTCCGATCAGATCCCGCGGACTGACGCCGGCGAGCCCTTTCGGCGAGATCATGCTGAAGGTTCCGTCGCTCGCCGTCTCCCAAGCATAATCGCTGGAGACTTCGACCAGTGTCTTGAAGCGCGCCCGTGAATGGACGAGCGCGTTCTGCAGGCCGATATCGACGCTACGATCCAGGACCACCACCAACCGCCAGCCGGGCGAAGACAAAGGCATGACGAAGAGATCGAAAATACGCGATCCGTCTTGCCCGGCGATCTGGAGTCTCCGGGCGGCGCGCCCCGCCTCCGCCGACGACAGAAGATCGGCCAACGGCCGGGTCAGTGTCGCGCCATCCGCCTCGATCAATCCGAGATCCTTGGAAAAGAGCGCATTGGCGAGGATCACCCGTCCGTCTTGATCAAGAACGACGGCAGGATCGTCGAGCGAGAACACCGCTTCAGGGTCGAACCGCAAC
>DATNIV010000346.1:0-25057 GCA_035604255.1 Telmatospirillum sp.
TCGTCGATGCTGTCAAAGCCAATCGGCTTTTCAAGGCGGGCAAACAGGCCGTAAAGGCGGGGCAGATTGGAGAGTTTCCCGTGCGGAATGGCGATCCCATTGCCAACGCCGGTCGTCCCCAAACGCTCGCGCTCCAGCAACACATCAAAGATGGCCCGCTCATGCAGGCCCGTCAATTCGGCGGCGCGTCGCGCCAGTTCCTGTAAAGCCTGCTTCTTGCTGGTCGCCCGTAAATTGGGCACCACGCTTTCCGGGCTGATCAAGTCAACGATCTCCATCGCAGGTCCTCATCGTGGAATTAGTTGGCGTCATATGCGAACGCCACGCCAGTTGGACAAGCCATCGGAAGAAATCCATTCCGGGCAGCACATTCATCCGGCACGCCCCACAAACTATTTCCTCGCCTGGCGCCACAAACGCCAGAAAGCCAGCCTTGCAGGTCCATAAGGCGCCGGACAATAGGCCCGTCGTTTCGGCGAGTCAAGTGAACGCCAACACGCCCCTGCCCTGCCAAGCCCATCAACTTGCCGCAGCCTTTTCACGGCGCCTTTGCACCGACGAATTAATATGCATGGCTTCGCGATATTTCGCCACCGTCCGTCGCGCGATCTCCACGCCGTCGGCTTTCAATATTTCGACGATCCGATCATCGGACAAGATATCTTGCGGATTCTCGGCGTCGATCAAAGCCTTGATACGGTGACGAACCGATTCCGCCGAATGCGCTTCGCCGCCATCCGAACCGGCAATGGCCTGGGTGAAAAAATATTTGAGTTCATAGATGCCCCTGGGTGTCGCCATATATTTGTTGGCGGTCACCCGACTCACCGTGCTTTCGTGCATGCTGATGGCGCTGGCGATATCGCGCAGCACCAACGGGCGCAAATGCTGGATGCCCCTTTGGAAGAAGGCCTCTTGCTGTCGCACCAGTTCGGATGCCACCTTGAGAATGGTGGTCGCTCGCTGATGCAATGATTTCACCAGCCAATTGGCCGATTGGAACCGCTCGGAGAGGTAATTCTTCTCGTCCTTGCTGCGCGCCGACGTCGCAACCTTGGCGTAGTAGCGGGTATTGACCAGAACACGCGGCAAGGTATCGCTGTTCAATTCCACGATCCAACCGCCGCCCGGCGCCGGGCGCATCAACACATCGGGTGTGATCGGTTGCGCCAAAACATGATCGAAAATCAGAGCCGGTTTGGGATCAAGCGCTCTGATCTCGCCGATCATTTCGGCCAAATCCTCGGCATCGACGCCGCAAACGCGCATCAGGGCCGTCAGTTCGCGGCGCGCCAACATGTCCAAATGCTCGATCAGACATTGCATTGCGGGATCGAAACGATTTTTGTCTTTCAGCTGCAACGTCAAGCATTCCGCCAGATTTCGGGCGAAAATCCCCGGTGGATCGAATCGTTGCAAGCGCTCCAGAATGGCTTCGACTCGATCGCGCGCACAGCCCAAGGTCGCCGCCGCCTCATCGAGAGATCCGATCACATAGCCGGCGTCGTCGACCATCTCGATCAGATGCAATCCAATCAGACGATCGGCGGGATCGCTCAAATCGACATTGAGCTGACCGACGAGATGATCGCGCAGATTGATGTCGCGGGCCACCGTCTGCTCGAAATTACCGTCGCTGTCTTCGAAATCGAGCCGGCCACCACGGCCGCCCCAATCGGTCAGACTGTCACCACCGCCATCGGCCGCGCTGTCATTGTTCCAGGTATTGTCGTAATCGAGATCGAGCGGCGCCTCTTCCTGTTGCCCCGGCAAGGCGTCGACCAGTTTCTCGTCGGCGCTGGTCCGCAAGTCCGGTTCGACCGGGGCCTCCTCGCCGGGATTGCGTTCGCGATCATCCGCCTCAAGAAGAGGATTGCTCTCCATCTCCTGTTCGACGAAAGCCGTCAATTCGAGATTGGACAGTTGCAAAAGCTTGATCGCCTGCTGAAGCTGCGGCGTCATAACCAGAGACTGGGTTTGACGAAGGTCCAGGCGGGGCGAGAGAGCCATCGGCGTGCCGGCTAAAGGCTGAAATGTTCGCCGAGATAAACCCGCCGCACCCCTTCATGGGCGACGATCTCGGCAGGCTCGCCCTCCATCAGCACCGCGCCGTCGTGCAGAATGTAAGCGCGGTCGATGATGTCGAGGGTTTCACGAACATTGTGATCGGTAATCAAGACACCGATACCCCGGTGCTTCAGATGCCCGACCAAATCACGGATGTCGGACACGGCGATGGGATCGATGCCGGCCAGCGGCTCATCCAACAAGATGAACGCGGGATGAGACGCCAAAGCGCGGGCGATCTCGACGCGCCGGCGCTCACCACCGGAGAGGGCCATCGCCGGGGCGCGGCGCAAATGGGTGATGGAAAACTCGCTCAACAGATCTTCAAGCGTGGCCTCCCGCTTTTCCCGATCCGATTCGGTCGCCTCGAGAACCGCACGAATATTGTTCTCCACCGACAAGCCACGGAAGATCGAGGCTTCCTGCGGGAGATAGCCAATGCCCATCCGCGCGCGGCGATACATCGGCAGTTCGGTGATGTCGTGGCCGTCAAGCAGGATCCGACCGACATCGGGATTGATCAGACCGGTAATGCAATAGAAACAGGTGGTTTTCCCAGCGCCGTTGGGTCCCAACAGCCCCACCGCTTCGCCCCTTTGCACCCGGACCGAAACGCCACGGAGCACGGGCCGGCGTTTGAAGCGCTTGCCGATATTGGTGGCCATCAGGCCGGTCATATCACCCAGCGAATCGGCGACCGGCAACGCGGCAAGATCTTGTGCCATCATCGTCAAGGTGTCCCGGACGGCTTGCCGGTGTCTGCCGCGGCCGGCTTCTTTTGCGGCACGAACAAAGCTTTGACCCGTTTGTCCGCACCCTCGGCAGCCCCTGGCGGGACGGGAAAGACGCGGCTGATGCCGGTATTCAAATTGACCACTGCGTATCCGCCGTTCACCTGATTTTCTTCACGGGTGATCTTAACCGAACCCGTCACCGTCACGATACCCGTTTCCACATTGTAATCGGCGCGATCGCCCGTCACCACCTCGCGCGGGGTGGTAATAATGACATGGTCGTAGCCATGCGCCCTCTGCATGGCCATCTTTTTCTCGGCATTCTGGGCAAAGTCGGCCACCAGAACATCGGCCTGAATGCGCTTCTCGGCCCTGACGGCGACGGCGCTGCCCCGGGCCACCGCTTGTTGCCGATGTTCCCAATACTCCAGACTGTCTTTGGCCGTGACGATAACGGACGGCGTCAGCAATTTCAGATCCCCGCCGGTGAGAACCACCACGGCATCGTCGATATTGTAATCGGCGTGATCGCCATAAGCCGACTGCGTCGTCGTCTCGATCGAAACATGACCATCCGCCTCGACGCGCCAAACCTCGCTGGAACCGCTGTCCGCCGGCTTGTCGTTGGCGGCCTTTTTGTCGTCCTTGGCCACTTTCGGCGGCGGCGGCGGCTGACCGGGAACAGGCGCTTTCGGACGATAATGGGCCGTCAGCACGTCACCGTTCACGGTCACTCGGTTGCGGATCGCCTTGGCATTGACCCTGGCAATCACCGTCTTCGAATCTTGCGCCAACTCAAGTCCTTGATCGGCATAGATCTCGAGCGGCGTTCCGGATTTCTGATCGGCGAAATCGAACCCCCCGCCATCATTGGCGGCTGGCGCTGGTGCCGGTGCCGCAGCCTTGGCCGTGGCAGTTGCCGGCTTATCCTTGGCCAACAGCGGCGATGCGGCCAAGACGCCGCTCAGGCAAAATGAGACGGCCAGCAGGACAGGAAAATAACCTCGCCTCATCACTTGGACTTGCCTTTCGCCATGCTCAACACGGCCTTCGATTTGCCGGTGAACAGGATCGTTTTGCCGCGCTCCCACAAACGGAAGCCCTCCCCCTCGATGGTCCCCGACGGTCCATGCCCCCGCGTGGGGTCGTCGCCGGTCGCGTTGCCAGGCCCCACCTCGATGCGGGCGCTGTCCGTATGCATCTCGTACCCGGTGTCCTGAAAGAGGTCAACATGCCCCATCAGGTCCAGCGTTCCATCCTTCTGGCGGAAAAAACCGACATCCGAATTGATGATCACGCCGGTGCCGTCCTTGCGCGTCAGATCCGCCACCGGATTCTCCAGCGCCACCGCCTGTGTTTGCGGGTCGACTTGGGTCGCGGTATCGGCGGTCAGAGTAAAGGGGAGGTTTTTATCATCGGTGCCGAAATACCGAGGCTTGGTCATCGAGAGCGTATCAACGGCTTTCAGATTGAAATTGGCGAACGCCAATTGAAACGCCTCGTCGCGGGGCGCCACCCTGGGCCAAACGACGATCAACCCCAGCAAAGCCGCGGCGATGGCCGGCAACGCCATCTTCATCAAACCGACAAAACGGCTGTAGCGGACTTGCATCAGGCGGGCGGCGGGCGCGACCAGGCCGCGGGGCCGGGAAAGCGTTTTGGGAATCGTTGCGCTACGCTGCCTCATGGCGAGGGACATACCGGCCGGCTCAAGCAATGCCGGCCCGCAGGCAATCATGCATATGAACAATTCCAACCGGATGCTTTTCGTCGTCGACCACGAACAAACTGGTGATGGCGCGGGCGTTCATCACATGCAGCGCTTCGGCCGCCAGAGCGTTGGGGCGCGTCGTCTTGGGGCCGGCCGTCATGACCTCTTCGGCCGTCCGCCCGAAGAGGGCCGGCTCCATATGTCTGCGCAAATCGCCGTCGGTGATGACCCCCGCCAAATGACCACTGCCATCCAGAACACCGACACAGCCGAAGCTCTTGTTGGTCATCACCAGCAAAACCTGACCCATTGGCATATTGGCGGCAACCAGCGGCAATTCTTCACCGGAATGCATCAGATCGGTCACCTTGAGCAAGCGCCGACCCAGCTTCCCGCCGGGGTGAAAAATCTGGAAATCGGCCGACGAAAAGCCTTTCCGTTCGAGAAGCGCGACCGCCAACGCGTCTCCCAGACCCAGCATCAGCGTGGTCGACGTGGTCGGCGCCAAACCCATCGGACACGCCTCGTCGACCGTGGGCAGAATCAAGGCGACGTCGGACGCCTGGGCCAAGGCGCTGTCGGCACGGCTGGTCATGGCGACCAGGGGGATGGCGAAACGACGCGAATATTGGACGAGATCGGTCAGTTCCGGCGTTTCACCGGAATTGGACAAAGCCAGAATGGCGTCGTGGCGCGTGATCATCCCAAGATCGCCGTGGCTGGCTTCGGCAGGATGCACATAAACCGCCGGCGTTCCGGTCGAAGCCAGGGTCGCGGCGATCTTACGCGCCACATGGCCGCTTTTACCCATTCCGCTGACGATCACCCGACCGCCACCTTTAACGGTCAGAAGATCGAGAGCGCCTGAAACCACATCCGTCTGCTGGTCGGCCATGATCCGGAGCGCCTCGGATTCAGCCAGCAGAACCCGGCGGACAGAGGCAACATCGGCGGTGGCATTCCCCGACGAAACGATAGCGTGGCGCGGTGTCATGAATGTTTCTTCCTGGCCTGTGTCGAGGCGGCCGTCCGTTGGCGCGCCTCCGGCAACGAGACGCATTGATCTTTTGCCGGAGTATGCTTTGGCCCCGTCTCTTTGTGAAGTCCCTCAGTCGCCAAAGGGAGGGAAGACTGGAATGGCTTTGTGGTTAAATTTTGTTTGGGTTCGACAGAACGCTTGCTGGGCGAGCGAAACCGGCCTGATCGCTTCGACGTGTCACGACGGGAGGACCCGGGCGAGTATCCCGCCGGCGGTCGGCGTCCCCACGACGGCTCTTCCCTAATGCGCAAAAATGTCCTGGTCATCCCAACCGGCCAAATCGAGAGCGGCGCGGATAGGAAGGAAGCTGAAACATGCTTCGGCCAAGGGCCGACGTCCTTCCCGGTCAAGCAGAACGTCGATCTGACGACGGAGCGCGTGCAGATAAAGAACGTCGGATGCCGCATAGGCGATCTGCTCCTCGGTCAATTCCGCGGCTCCCCAGTCGGACGTCTGCTGCTGCTTCGAAAGTTCGATGCCCAACAAATCGCGGCACAGATCCTTGAGACCGTGGCGATCGGTGTTGGTGCGCACCAGCTTGCTGGCCACTTTGGTACAATAGACCGGTGAGCAGACAATGCCGAAATGCCGATGGATCATGGCGAGATCGAATCTGGCGAAATGAAACAGCTTGGTCACCCGATGGTCGCCGAGCAGAACGCGGAGATTGGGCGCCGCATAATCGCGGTCGGCGAAATGCACGACATGGGCATTGCCGTCACCCGCCGACAATTGAATGACGCACAACCGGTCGCGTTGCAGGTTCAGACCCATGGTCTCGGAATCGATGGCCACGCAATCGCCGAAGGAAAGGCCGGATGGCAAGTCACCGCGATAATAGGAAATGGACACGATATAATTCCGCCTGCTCAGATCGGAGGAGCGTCCCGGCCTCTTCCCCGGTGGGTGGGAGCGTGATCGCTCCACCCCACCGGTTGGAAGGTTGGTGCCCAGGAGAAGACTCGAACTTCCACGACCTTGCGGCCGCCAGCACCTGAAGCTGGTGCGTCTACCAATTCCGCCACCTGGGCACAGCAGTGAACCGCCAAGGGCGGGTATGCCGAGGCGGAGAGGGATAATGGGAGGCGCGGAGGATGTCAACGACTTTCGTTGCCGCACCAGCAGTTCTCACGATGACATTGGTCTCCCTCTCCTCGACGCCGGGCTATGGTTTGCATCCATCTTCCTGCGGTGGCATTTACGCGTTCCGACGAACGATTTGGCAGGTCACACGGGGTATTCTGATCACAGATCAAGAACGGATACCGCTTCGCGGCTCACCGATGAACACAGATAAGAAAAGCGCCCTGGCAGGATGCGGAAAAAGTCGGTCGGGTCGAATTTTGTTCGTCATCCCCGCGAAAGCGGGGATCCATATGGTGGTGCGAACATCGCTTGACTACCAGATATTGATGCGGTCTTGACATGGATTCCCGCTGATCTAAGGAAATGACGAACCTGGAAGCGACTTTTCCGCCTCTATTCAATAAATTAGAGCGCGATGACATTAGGACCGCGCAGGAAACCTCATCGCCTGACATCTCTAGAGCCGCGAAGCGGTATCGGCGGTCATCTGTGATCCTCGAAGACCGCCCAATTCTCCAAGAATTTCGACGCTTTGCACCGCAGTAGAGATCTGTCCAAGCGGCAACCCGGATTCCATTCCTCCATAATGAGAACCGCTGTTGCCGCACGCGTTGCGTTCACCGTGGCCGTCCCTTAAGTTATTCCAATGTTTCAAGCACGCTCCTGAAGGAGGAATGGATGGCACCGCGCCTTGCAACCGTTTTTGGCGGCTCCGGATTTGTTGGTCGCCATGTGGTGCAACGTTTGACCTCCAAAGGCTGGCGGGTCCGCATCGCCGTCCGTGATCCCGATGGCGCCGCGCAACTGAGACCGCTGGGCGAGGTGGGGCAGGTGGTTCCGGTCTTCGCCGATATCTCCAGCGAGGCTTCGACGCGCGCGGCCGTCGAAGGCGCTCAGTGGGTTTTCAACACCGTCGGGATCCTGACGGAACGAGGACGAAACCAGTTCCACACGGTTCATGTCGATGGCGCCCGGCATATCGCCGTCGCCGCCAAGGCAGCCGGCGCGACCGCTCTTGTCCATGTTTCGGCCATCGGCGCCGACGCCGGCTCACCATCCGCCTACGCCCGCAGCAAAGCAGCCGGTGAAGCGGCGGTCCTCGCCGCTTTTCCGGACGCCAGGATCCTGCGACCCAGCATCGTCTTCGGACCCGAGGACGATTTCATCAACCGGTTCGCCGCACTCTCCAGCATCAGTCCGATGTTGCCGGTCTTCGTCACCGACGGCCATCTGTTCCCGACGGCGGGAACCGTCGGCTGTCCACTGTTCGGTTCGGGCGGCACCAAATTCCAGCCGGTCTATGTCGGCGATGTCGCCGACGCCATCCTTGCCGCCGCCGCCTCTCCCGACCAAGCCGGTAAGACCTTCGAATTGGGAGGCCCCCGGATTTTCAGCCTCAAGCAACTGCTGGAATTGATTTTGTCCACCATCGGGCGACACAGGATTCTCCTGCCGTTGCCGATGGCGGTCGCCAAATTTCAGGCGTTCTTCCTGCAATATCTCCCCAATCCGCCGCTGACGCCGGATCAAGTCATACTTCTGAGCAAAGACAATGTGGTGACCGCGGGCTCTCTCGGCCTCGCGGCCCTCGGGATCGTGCCCACCGCCATCGAGACCATCGTGCCCGGTTATTTAGGCCGGTTCCACAATCCCTACGCGCCGGCGGTTGGCGTCTGAAAAGAAGACACTCGATATTCATGGTGGCGACGGAAAAACCCTTCAGGGCAACGAACCCCGATAATTAGAAGGTTGGCGCCGACTCGTTACGGATTATTTCATTCGCTTCCACACAACCAATAATCGTCATGCCCGAACTTGATCCGGGCATCCACATCTGGCTACCCGGCAATTCGGTATGCGTAGGCACGTGGATGGCCGTGTCAAGCACGGCCATGACGATGATATTAACGAATTTGAAACCTAAGTTCGGGGCCCTGAGAAACCCTTGCTTCCGATGGACGAACGGCCTTATCCTGCACAGCATCATGCAAGCGTCCCGTCTCGTCATGTCCCGATTTTGGTACCGCCGGTATAGAGTGGCGGCTTAAGGGATTCTGCATCGATTGCGCGAAACTCCAAAGCCGCCCAACGTGAGGCGGCTTTCGTGTTTTTTCCCTAAAAATTCCGACGACGCCTCGCAAAAGCGGTTTCTTGAAACCAGGAGACCTCATGTCATGTTCGATTTTGACGTCGTCACCGGATCAGCCGGACAGCTCTCCCCCGACAAGGCCGAGACCGAACGCCGTCCCAGGCCGGACGAAAGGGTGCGTTTCGACACGGTTCGCCCTCAGGTTGGGTCACCCTTTCTTTCGTCATTGCCGGGCTTGACCCAGCAATCCAGGGACCCCCGGGTCAAGCCCGGGGGTGACGAAAACACAAAGTGACGTAACTCTGGTGGCAAATCGCTTTAATGCCGAAAATGCCGCATGCCGGTGAAGACCATGGCAAGCCCCGCCTCGTCTGCGGCGGCGATCACTTCGGCATCGCGCATCGACCCGCCCGGCTGAATCACCGCCGTCGCTCCGGCTTCGGCGGCGGCCAGCAGACCGTCTGCGAAGGGGAAGAAGGCGTCGGAGGCGACCACCGAGCCGATGGTCTCCGGTTGCGCCAAACCGGCCTTCTCGGCCGCTTCCCGGGATTTCCAGGCGGCGATGCGCGACGAATCGACACGGCTCATCTGACCGGCGCCAATGCCGACGGTGATGCCTTGCTTGGCATAGACGATGGCGTTCGATTTGACATGCTTGCAGACACGGAAAGCGAACAGAAGATCGGCCAACTCCTGTTCCGTCGGCTGACGCTTGGTCACCACTTTGAGATCGGCCAAGGCAACGCGCCCTGAATCGCGGCTTTGCAGGAGATAACCGCCGGCGATCGAACGAAGCGTCATCGCCTGTTCGGCCGGGTCAGCCAAGCCATGGGTCACCAGAAGACGCAGATTCTTTTTCGTTGCGAAAGCGGCACGAGCGGCGTCATCGGCCTCGGGGGCAATCACCACTTCGGTAAACAGCTTGGCGATCTCTTCCGCCGTCGGCCCGTCCAACGGACGATTGAGCGCGATGATACCGCCGAACGCGCTGACCGGATCGCAGGTGAGCGCCTTCCGATAGGCTTCCAGCATGGTCGCGCCGGTGGCAACGCCGCAAGGGTTGGCATGCTTGATGATCGCCACCGCCGGAGAGTCGAATTCGGAAACCAGTTCGAAGGCGGCATCGGTATCGTTGATATTGTTGAACGACAGTTCCTTGCCCTGCAATTGCTGGGCGCTGGCGACACCGGGACGAACGGCGCCGGACAGATAGAGCGCCGCTTCCTGATGGGGATTTTCGCCATAGCGCAAGCTTTGCTTCAATTCGCCCCCCATCGCGATGCGCCGCGGGAAGGAATCGCCCAATTGCCCGGCGAACCAGCTGGAAATGGCCGCGTCATAAGCGCCGGTGCGGGCATAGGCGGTGGCCGCCAACCGTCGGCGCAATGCCAATTTGGTCGCTCCCCCGGTCTCCGTCATGACGTCGATCACCGCTTGATAATCGGCGGCGTCGACCACCACGGCGACATGCTCGTGATTTTTGGCGGCGGCGCGAATCAGCGCCGGCCCGCCAATGTCGATATTTTCGATGCAGTCTTCGAAGGCCGCGCCCTTGGCCACCGTCGCTTCGAACGGATAAAGATTGACCACCACCAGATCGATGGGGGCAATGCCATGGGTCGCCATCGCCGCTTCATGCTGGGCATTGCCGCGGATACCCAAAATGCCGCCGTGAATCTTGGGGTGCAGGGTCTTCACCCGGCCATCGAGCATTTCCGGAAAACCGGTATGATCGGAGACTTCGATGACGGGAAGACCGGCGTCTCGCAAGGCTTTGGCCGAACCGCCGGTGGACAGCAGCTCGACGCCGCGCCCGGTGAGGAATTTTGCAAAGTCGATCAGGCCGGTCTTGTCCGAAACGGAGATCAAGGCGCGACGAATGACGGGTTCGTTCATGGGTTTATGCCCCAAGCTACAAAAAGTTGGCGATGTGGAATTCGCCGGCTCTATAGCACGAACGGAAGCGCTGGGGCAGAAACTTTCAGGGCAGTCGGGTTTCCATCCGGTCACTTAAGGGCGTATTCCGCGCAACGACGTGACGCTCACCTGGTCACGTCACCCCTCCACGGCGGTATTCGGGCACCAATCGATGGAGCACGGCCATGGCGGCCGCCTGATCGAGACGGCGGCAAGCCGTTTCCAATTCCCCCAACGACACGGCGACCGGGACATAATCGGTGGCGCGAACCGATGCCACCAGAATGCCGTCCCGTTCGGTGGGCACCGGCGCCTCGGCGCCGTGGAAGATTTCCTCGAACAGTTTTTCGCCGGGGCGCAAACCCGTGAAGGAGATCTTCACGTCGACGTCCGGCCGCAGACCGGCCAGACGGATCATTTGACGGGCCAAATGGATGATCTTCACCGGTTCGCCCATGTCGAGCACGAAGATCCGTCCTTGATAACGCTGCGGATGGGCGAACCCCAGAGCCGAGGTCTGCAAGACCAGTTCAACCGCTTCGCGAATGGTCATGAAATAACGGGTCATCTCGGGATCGGTCACGGTGATCGGGCCGCCGGCCGCCAATTGGCGCTGGAACAAGGGAACGACCGAGCCGGTCGAACCCAATACGTTTCCGAAACGAACGGTCACGAAGCGGGTCCGCCCCTCCGCCACCTCTGACGTTGGTTCGGCGGTCGTTTGCCCCACGGCCGTCACGCTGTCGAGAGCTTGGCAATAAATCTCCGCCATCCGCTTGGCGGCCCCCATCACATTGGTCGGATTGACCGCTTTGTCGGTGGAAATCAGAACCATCAAGGCCACGCGATGGGTCAAACAGGCGTCGGCGACGATTCGGGTCCCGACGGCATTGGTCAGGCATCCCTCCAGTGGATTGGCTTCGACCATCGGCACATGTTTCAACGCCGCCGCATGAAACACCAATTCGGGTTTCTGCTCGGCCATCACCTGATCGACGCGGGCGCGATCACGCACATCGGCGATCAGCGCGCGGCGGGGCAAGTCGGGATGCCGCTCCGCCATCTCCTGGTCAATGCTGTAAAGGGCGAATTCGCAGGCTTCGACCAGCGAGATCGCCGCCGGACCGCATTCGCTGATCTGACGCACCAATTCACTGCCGATGCTGCCGCCCGCCCCGGTCACCAAGACCCGACGCCCTTTGATCAGCGAATGCATGGCCTCGCGATCGAGCACGGTTTGTGGACGCCCGAGCAGATCCTCGACCGCCACCGGGCGCAATTCCAGTTTGTCGGGCAGGCCATCCTTGAGATCGGTCAGGCGCGGCAACCGCGCCAACGTCATGCCCAGCGCGTCGGCACGATCGAACAATTGGCGCACCACCACGCCGTCGATGTTGTCTTCCGACAGGATCAAGCGCTCGGGGGCGGCATCCTTCTCCTTCAACGCCGCCACCACCTCTTCCAATTGGTCGAGAGTCCCCAGCACCTCGACTCCATGGATACCGCGCCCGACCCGACCGCGGCTCAAAGAGACCATGCCGACCACCCGATATTGGGCGTTGGGCCGCATGGTCACTCGCAGAAACAGGTCGGCGCCGTCGCCGGCGCCAACCAGCAACACCGGAATACGGCGCTCTTCGTCCGCCCCCGATGAAAGCGAAAAATGGCGGTCCTTGAGCAGGCGATAGAGAAAGCGGGGCCCTCCCAGCAACACCAGAAGCGCGAACCAATTGATCAGCAGGGTCGATCGCGGCAGGTCATTCAATCTGGTCAGCAGGAACATCACCGGCAGAAACACCAGGATGGTCAGGGTCGCCGCGCGCGTGATGGTGATCAGATCGTTGACCGAGGCGAATCGCCAGATGCCGCGATACATCCGCTGCGACATGAAGACCGGCGCCGCGACCAGAACGAACAGGCCGGTGGCGAACGCCAGACGCGAGGCGTCCCAACTCAGGCTGAGATTATCGCCCAGGCGCAGCCACAGCGATAACAGGAAGGACAGCGCCGCCATGACCACGTCATGCGCGAAGGCGACGGCACTGCGATTAATTGAAAAGTTTCGCATGGGCGGAGAGACTATCCCAGCACTGCCGGATTTCCAAGGCCAGGCCCCAAGAGATCTGCTCTGCAAAGCTGGCGGAGCA
Source organism: Telmatospirillum sp. (assembly GCA_035604255.1). Lineage (GTDB taxonomy): Bacteria > Pseudomonadota > Alphaproteobacteria > Rhodospirillales > Magnetospirillaceae > Telmatospirillum. The sequence continues at coordinate 12,791 of DATNIV010000346.1, forward strand.
ATCGAGGGTGTACCGACGGAAAAGAAGGTTTATGGATAAGCCCTAGGGTTCTTCCCGGTTTTCCGCCGCGAACGAGGTTCCGATGAAACGTCAAAACATGTTTGCCTGGCCACTCCTGACGCTCCTGATCGCCATGATGCCCCTCGTGACCCAGGCCAAAGAGGACCGACAGGGCTATCTGCCCCCCGATGCGGTGGACATTCTCAAAATCCTTCCGCCCGCCCCGGTGCAGGGCGAAGCCCGCTACGAGGCCGACCGCGCGATCTACAAGGCGACCCGCCATTTCGTCGGATCCCCGCGCTGGGCGATGGCCACCAATGACGTCAAACTGTCGACCCCGGCCCTGATGCGCGATTTCAGTTGCTCGGCCGGCCTCGCCTTGACTCTGGAGACGGCGCCGCATCTGGCGCATTTGATGGATATGGCGCGCAATGATACCGGACGCGGCGCCGGCATCGCCAAGGACTATTACAAACGGCTCAGACCCTTTCAAATCGATGCGGGCGAAGGCGAAACCTGCCAGGCGCCGATCGAGCTTGCCAACAGCTACGATTACCCGTCCGGACATACGACGATGGGCTGGACCTGGGCTACGCTGCTGGCCGAACTTGTGCCCGAGCAGGCCAACGCCATTCTCGCCCGCGGCCGCGCCTTCGGCGAAAGTCGTATCGTTTGCGGCGTGCACAACAACAGCGCCGTCGAGGCCGGACGCCTGACGGCGGCGTCGATCCTCGCCGTCGTTCACACGACGCCCGCCTTCCAAGCCGACTTCGCGGCGGCCAAGGCCGAACTCGCGGCCTTGCGTGTCAACAACCAAGCGCCTCAACCGCAAGGGTGCGCCGAGGAAGCCGGCCTTGTCGCCCTGCCGGTCTATTAACCCGCAATCCATTTGCCCCTGTTGCCGGCCATGGTTAATGTACGGGCCTGATTGATATTATTTTTTTGAACGACGAGCGTCGGATGGTGGCGATGAGCGGTGGTTTTTTAACAGGTTTGCGGGCACTGGCGGATCCGGTGCAACGACTCTGGTTATGGGGCCGGATCCGCAATCGGTGGACGGCCGTTCCCGCGGCGCCGCCGCCGGCCTATCTGAACAGCGTTCCCGCCGCCGAATCCGCCGGCCCAACCCGCTTCTCCGATCTGTCGCCCGGAACGGCCGCGCCCGTCCTCCTGGCCTTGCCGGGCGGCGAGACGCTGCGAATCGCCGCTGGCAAAACCGATGCTCTGATCGACCGGCGATGGGAGACTCCGGGGGCGGAGGAGGCCTTCCACGGATTCGCCTGGACCGCCCAGGACCCCGATGGAGCGGCTCTGGCCACACTCTGGCCGATCTGGCTCAACCGCCACAGCGCGATCGAGCCGTCAACGCTTGCCTGGAACGCCGACATCGTCGCCGAGCGGGCGCTTGCTCTGCTCGACATGGCCCAAAGGCGCGGCCTGCCGGCGCCGCGCTCGCAAACGATGACGGTGCTTGCCGGACACGCCGCCCTGTTGCTGAGCAGTTTCACCGACCGCGCCGCGCCGCCATCGGCGCTGGCCCGGCGCGCCCATGCCTTGATCCGCCTCGGCCTCGATCTCGCCATGCCGGCGACCGCCACCTTCGGCATCACCGCGCTGCTGGCCGAGTGCGATCGCCTGCTGCTGCCGTCGGGCGTCGGCAATATGGAGTCCAGCCATTTCCATCTGCGCCTGTGCCACAGTCTGGCCGACGCCTGGCTGGCCGCGCGCCGCCATGGACGAAGCGAAACAGCGGCCTTGGAACGGATTTTGCGCCATGCCATGGCCGTGCTGCCGCTGCTCGCCTTACCCGGCGGCTTGCCTCTGATCGGCGACATTGCCGAAAATCTGCCGATCGGCTGGCTGAACGGATTGATTCGCGGCAACGCCATGACCCAAGGCTGGACCGGACTCTTGGCGCCTGAAGATGGCGCGCGACTGGCCGCGTTGCGCGACCAATGCCTGCAACCCGACCTTGAAGCGTTGCGCGCCGATGGCTGGTTGCGCGTCGATCAACAAGGATGGAGTGGACTCTGGCATGCCGCGCCCACCGGTTGGCCCGCCTTCGATGGCCATGGCCATCAGGACTTGGGGTCTTGCGAGCTTCATTTCGATGGCGTTCCAATCTTCGTCGATCCCGGCGGAAACCCTAAGGGCGCCATCAACGGCCAAGCCCCCTGCCGCGCCGCCACGGTCCATGGCGGCCTGCAACTGAACCGACGCGATCCCTATCCGCTCAACCACCCGGCCTATACCGACGCCTTCCGCAGCTATGCCGGCGGCACGTCTCCCCGTCTGCGTGCCGAATTCGACGGCGCCAGCCTGCTTTTCGGCGGATTGGCGGGAATCGGCGGGTTGAAGGAAGGCAGCCGGCGGTGGCATTTCGCCGAGAGCGGCGTGGCCGTCGACGACATGCTGAACGGCACCGGGCGATATCGATTGAGCCGACGCCTGCTCACCCCTCTCGCCGTCCGCCTCGAAGATCCGCAAACGGTCCTTCTCGAAGGATCGGGACGACGCTTCCGGATGACCGCCGATCACCCCCTCGCCGTTGGCGAAGGCCTTCGCTGGAGTGGGTACGGCACCGTCGAGACCTTGCGTTCCATTGAAATCACCGGGCGGATCAACCTGCCCTGGCGCGGACAAATTCGCGTTCTTCCCTGTTAGAGGCCGATCATGAGGCGACCCCGCCTGCTGTTCCTGGTCACCGAGGACTGGTCTTTCCGCAGCCATCGATTCGACCTGGCCAAGGCAGCGCGCGATGCCGGTTTCGAGGTGCATGTGGCCACCCGCGTCGATCAGCATCGCGCGGTGATCGAAGCCGAAGGTTTCATCCTGCATGACCTGCACCTCGGCCGGCGGATCGGCAATCCCTTGCGCGAGATCGCCGCCATCGTCGGCCTGCTGCGCCGGGTCAAACCGGACATCCTGCACAATGTGGCGCTGAAGCCGGCCGTGTTCGGTTCGTTGTCGGCCCGGCTCGCCGGAACCGACCGGGTGATCAATGCGGTCGCCGGACTGGGCTATGTCTTCATCAACCGGAGCGGCGCCGCCGGCGTGCTGCGGCCCCTGATGGTGACCGCCATGCGCTTCCTGTTTGGTGGCCGGAACCGTCACGTCATCGTGCAGAACGCCTATGACAAAAGCTTTATCGATCGTCTCGTCGACCCCACCCATGTGCATCTGATCCGTGGCGCCGGCGTCAATGAGGACTGGTTCGTTCCCACTCCGGAACAACCGGGGACGCCCTTGGCGGCCGTTGTCGCCCGCCTCCTGTGGGACAAGGGAATCGGCGAGCTGGTCGAGGCCGCCCGGCTGTTGAAAGCCCGTGGCGTCGCCTTGCGGATCGCCCTGGTCGGCAAGCCCGACCCGGCCAATCCACGGACCATCCCCGAGGAACAGGTCCGCCGTTGGGTCGAAGAGGGTCTGGTCGAATGGTGGGGCTACCAGGAGGATGTCCGCGAGGTGTGGCGCCAAGCGCAGATCGCCGTGCTGCCGTCCTACCGCGAAGGACTGCCCAAGGCGTTGCTGGAAGCGTCGGCCTGCGGACGCCCCATGGTGGCCACCGATGTGCCGGGGTGCAATGAATTGGTGCGCGACGATGACAATGGACTGCTGGTCGCGGTTCGCCAAGCGGCGCCGCTGGCCGACGCCCTGGAACGCCTGGCCCGCGATCCCGCGCTGCGCGCCCGCCTGGGCCGCCGCGCCCGCGAGCGGGTGGAGCAGGAATTTTCAAGCCGCTTGGTAATCTCGGCCCAATTGGCCCTATACCGGACATTGGCCCCCGCATGACCCTCCTCGCCACCTCTTTCTTTCTGCCGCTGATCGCCGTCCTCGTCGGCACGCGGTGGGTCTTGACCTGGCTCTTGCGCAAACAGATCCTCGACCATCCCAACGAACGCTCCAGCCACAGCCGCCCGACGCCACGCGGCGGCGGATTGGCAGTGACTCCGGCGATTCTGTTGGCATGGATCGGCTTGTCTTGTCTCGCCGCGCGCGCCGGCGGCCTCGGACAAGCCTGGACGCCCGTCACCGGCGCCCTCATCCTCTTGATCTTGTCTTGGATGGACGACGAGAGCGGCCTTTCAGCGCGTTTGCGTCTCGGCGTTCATGCCTTCGTGGTGGCCGTCGGGTTGGCGGCATGGCCTGCGGATCAGCTGCTCTGCCAGAATTTGCTGCCCTTTTGGGCCGATCGCCTGATCGCCTTCGGCGCCTGGCTGTGGTTCGTCAATCTGTTCAATTTCATGGACGGCATCGACGGCATCAGCGGCGTCGAGACCACCACCGTCGGCATCGGGCTGACCGGCGTGTCGCTTTTGAGCGGCGACATCGGAAACGCCGCCCTGGCCATCGTCCTGGTCGGCGCCGCTCTGGGATTTCTGATGTGGAACTGGCATCCGGCGAAAATCTTCCTGGGCGATTCCGGGAGCGTTCCAATCGGTTATCTGCTGGGATGGTTGCTCCTGTCGGCCGCCGGCCACGGACATTGGGCGGCGGCCTTGATCCTGCCGGCCTACTATCTGACCGATGCGACGCTGACCCTGACCCGGCGGGCGCTACGCGGCGAGCGGATTTGGGAAGCGCATCGCCAGCATTTCTATCAAAAGGCCATCCAAGGCGGTGCCAGCCATGCTTGCGTCGCCAGCATCATTCTGCTGGCCAACGCCATCTTGATCATCTTGGCGTGGCTGTCTGAAACCCATCTTCTTTTGGCCCTGGCGGGAGCCGCCGTCGACGTTACCCTTCTGCTGATGCTGCTCAACGGTCTCGGCAGGCGCGCGCCCAATTATCCCCCCTCGGCCAAGCCGCGGAATTGATTGCTGGCCACCACCAGAGTCGCCAGATCCAGTTTCCCGGCGCCTTTCAGTTCCCCCAGCAATTGATCGATCCGCTCCACCGCTGGACGCCGGCTGTCGATCCAGGCTCCCAGGGCCGCTTCGGCGCTCCGTTCGCCGGCCATGGCGGCGACGCTGGCGGTCATGTCGGCTTGGCGCACGTAAAGATCGTCGATCATCGCTTCACCGGCCAATTTTTCCCAATGCGTGGCGCCCGATAGTCGTTCGGCGGCGGCGCGCAACCATCCCATGCCAAACCGGGCCGCCACCAAGAAATACAAACGTCCCACCATCTCCATCGATTGCTCGACGCGCGCCGCGATGCGGGCGATATCGTTGGCCGACGCCAGAACGATCAGGCCGGCGACCCGCCGGGCCAGGTCCTCTGGCACGCCGGCGGCCACATAGTCGGCGGCGCGCGCCGCCAAAGCCTGCGCGGTATCGGCCGGGAGGATCTGCTCGAACTGACCTTTGAGCGCGGCGATCCCCGGTTCGAGTTGCGCCCGCAAGCGGCCGATGTCGAGTGGACGCGGCGCGTGGGACAGCACCCAGCCGACGCCACGTTCGATCAGACGGTTGACCTCGATGAACATCGCCATCTGCACAGCGGCGTCGACCTTGGCATCCAGCCCTTCGATCTGCTCCCAAATTTCGCGCAAGGCAAAGCCGTCGCGCACGATCAGATAAGCCCGGGCCAATTCGGCTGGCAACGTCCCCGATCGCTCCATCAGGGCAGCGACGAAACTGCCACCCACCCGATTGACCATGCTGTTGGTGGCCACCGTCGCGATGATTTCACGCTTCAAACGGTGCGCGGTCATCCGCTCGCGCCACGCCTCTCCCCGCAACGGCTCGGGAAAATAGCGGATCAATTCATCAAGCAGCAGGGGATCGTCGGGGAGATCCGAGGCGAGAATTGCGTCATAGAGCCACATCTTGCCATAGGCCAGCAGGATGCTGATCTCCGGCCTGGTCAGGCCCTTTCCCTCGTGCCCCCGACGCTGCACCTCCTCCTCGCCCGGCAGAAATTCGACCTTGCGGTCGAGGCGCCCGGAGCGTTCGAGCAAGCGCATGAACCGTTCCTGCTGATCGAGCATCGCGGGGGCTTGCGTCTCGAAGATGGAGATGGCCTGGGTCTGCAGATAGTTGTCGCGCAAAACCAGATGCCCCACCTCGTCGGTCATGCGAACCAGCAATTCGTTTCTTTGTTTGACCGTCAAATCGCCTTCGGCCACCGCCCCGTCGAGCAAGATCTTGATATTGACTTCGTGATCGGAACAATCGACGCCGGCGGAATTGTCGATGGCGTCGATATTGAGGCGAATGCCGGAGAAGGCCGCTTCGACACGCCCATTTTGCGTCACTGCCAGATTGGCTCCTTCGCCGATCACCTTGCAGCGCAGGGTCTTGGCATCGACTCGAAGGGAATCGTTGGCCCGATCGCCAACTGCGGCATGGGTCTCCGCGTTCGCTTTCACATAGGTGCCGATCCCGCCGAACCACAACAAATCGATCGACGCCGTGAGCAAGCGGCTGATCAGATCACCCGGACTCAGGGACTCCATTTCAATACCGAAACGTTCCCGCACCTGCGGCGACAGCGGGATCGTCTTGGCGTCGCGGGCGAAAACGCCACCGCCGGCCGACAGCGCGCCGCGGTCGTAATCGAACCAGCTGGACCGCGGCAAATCGTACAGACGCTGACGCTCGGCGAAGGAGCGCGCCGGATCGGGATCGGGATCAAGAAGGATGTGGCGATGGTCGAACGCCGCCACCAGCTTCAGATGCGAAGACCGCAGCATGCCGTTGCCGAACACGTCTCCCGACATATCGCCAACACCGACGACGGTGAAATCGCTGCTTTGAATGTCGCGACCCATTTCCCGAAAATGCCGCTTCACCGATTCCCAGGCGCCGCGCGCGGTAATCGCCATGCCCTTATGGTCGTAGCCTTGGCTGCCACCCGAAGCGAAGGCATCACCCAACCAATAGCCGTATTCGGCCGATACCGCGTTGGCGATATCCGAAAAGCTCGCCGTTCCCTTGTCGGCGGCCACCACCAGATAGGGGTCGTCGTCGTCCAGACGAACCACCCGAGGCGGCGGCACCACCTGTCCCGCCGCGAAATTGTCGGTCAGGTCGAGAAGCCCCCGCATCAAGGTTTGGTAGCAGCGGATGCCTTCCGCCAACAAAGCTTCGCGGCCACCCGTTTTCGGCGGTTGCTTCAGAACGAATCCGCCTTTCGAACCGACCGGCACGATGACGGCATTCTTCATCGTCTGCGCTTTCATCAGCGCCAGCGTTTCCGATCGAAAGTCTTCGGGGCGATCCGACCAGCGGATGCCGCCGCGCGCCACCTTGCCGGCCCGCAGATGAATGCCCTCGGTGAAAGGCGCGTAAACAAAGATCTCGGCCCGGGGCCGCGGCAACGGCAAACCCTCGACCCGGTGGCTGTCGAGTTTGAAGGACAGATAGGCTTTCGCCTGGTCCTTCGCGTCGGTCTGGAAAAAATTGGTCCGTTGCGTGCTTTCCAGCAGATTGAGAAACCGGCGCAGAATGCGGTCCTCATCGGCACTGGTCACCGCTTCCAAGGCATGGAGAACGCTCGCCAGGGCCGCCGCGTCCTGCCGCGGACCATCGGGATCGAAGCGCGCCTGGAACAAGGCCACGATGAGGGCCGCCACCGCCGGATTGGCCGTCACGCTACGCTCGACATAATTCTGACTGAAGGTCGATCCGGCCTGTCGCAGATATTTGGCGTAGGCCCGCAACACCATCACCTGGCGCCAGGCCAAACCGGCATTGACCACCAATCGGTTGAATCCGTCATCCTCCGCCTCGCCCCGCCAAACGGCGAGAAAGGCCTCTTCGAACGGCCCGCGCAAGCAGTCGACATCGATCGCCTGGCCATCCCGCTCGGTCATGGTGAAGTCGTGAACCCACACCGGCTCTTCATCGTCCTGCCGAAGTTCGTAAGGCAGCTCGGAGATGACGCGAAATCCCATATGCTCGAACAGGGGCAGCACATCCGACAATGCCACCGGCTGACCGCGCCGGTAGATCTTAAAGCGAAGGTCGCTCTCCGGCGCTTCGACGGGACGATAGAGATGCAGGGCCAATCCATCGATCGCCGCTTCCATGCGCTCGATATCAAGGCTGGCGGTGCGCGCCGGAACATCTTCGCGGTACGCCAGGGGAAAGCGGGGCCCCCAGCGCCGGTAGAGCGCCAATCCGCGTTCTTCGCCCAGCGTTTCGATCAGCACTTCGCGCAATTGATCGATCCAGGAGCGGGTGATGTCGGCCAACCGGGCCTCGATCATCAGCGGATCGAGGACAGGCACCTGTCCCGGCGTTGTTTTCACGATGAATTGCAACCGCGCCAAGGGGCTCTCGGCCACCTGCGTATACCAGGTGGACACCCGTCCATTGCAGCTTTCTTCAAGCACCCGCTGAATCTTCAACCGTAATCGGGTGTCGTAGCGATCTCGCGGGATGAACACCAGAAAGGCGATAAAACGCCCGAACTCGTCTGCACGCAAAAAGACGGCAACCCGTTGGCGTTCCTGCAATCGGAGAATGCCGAGCGCCGTATCAAAAAGCACGTCTTCGCCAGCCTGCAACAGCTCGTCACGCGGGTAATGCTCCAAAATCGCCTGCAGCGTCTTGCCGTCATGGCTGCCGGCGCGGAATCCCGCCCGTTCGATAATGCGCCGCACTTTGCCACGCAAGAGCGGGATCAGCAGCGGCGACAGCGTATAGGCCGAATGAGTGAAAAGACCGACGACGACATGCAGGCCGACGACCCGTCCGCTCGCATCGAAATGCTTGACGCCGATGATGTCCATCGGGACGCCGCGATGCACCGTGGCGACGCGGTCGGCCTTGGCCAGCAGCAAAACATCCGGACGGCGCAGAAAGGCGAGGACCTCCGCCGGCATGGCCGAAAGGTCTCGTTCGGCATCGAAAATACGCCCGTCGGGATTGCGCAGGATCCCCAGACCACTGTCGGGATCGACCGTGATCGCCTCTCCGGCGTCAGTGCCGGCGCCCTGATCGAACCGAAAGTCGCGACAGCCAAGAAGCGTGAAATTGTCTTCGTGAACCCAGGTCAAGAAGTCACGCGCTTCGACGATTTCCGCGGATCGCCCGGCCTCCGTTCCTTCGACCAGACCCGCCACCAGGCCGGCAACGCGCGCCCGCATGGCGGACCAATCTCCGACCGCCGCCCGCACGTCGGCCAACACATCGATCAAACGAGCAGCCAAAGCGTCGGCGGCGCCATGCTCCGCTTGCCGATCGACCTCGATATATAGAATGCTTTCGAGAGCCGCATCGGCGACAGGCTTCGCCAAAATATCGATCAGTTTGCCATTGGCGTCCCGTCGGACAGACAGCACCGGATGCAATATCAGATGGATCGACAACTCGCTGCGCTGCAAGGCGGCCGTCACCGAATCGACGAGAAACGGCATGTCGTCGTTGACTGCGGCGATCACCGTATGTTCGCAATCCCATCCGCCTTCGTCGGGACGCGGATGTTGGACGCGCAGTTTCGGCCTGCCGGGCGACCGCTGGCGGGCCAAAGCCAACATCGACAGTACGGCGCCATAAAGAGCCTCCGGCGCACGATGCAGAATGTCTTCCGGCGCGACATTGGCGTAAGCCGCGCGCAGCAGGCATTCGGCCATGGCCTGCTGGACCAAGTCCAACCGGTCCCGGATCAGGGACGCCACCTTTTCGACGAGAACATCTTTCAGGTGGTCGGTCGGCGTCATGGGCACTCCCTATTTCAAAACCAACGTCTTGATCATCACATCTTCGACCTTGATCCCGCACGCCTTTTCAACGCTGGCGGCGACGACGCGCTTGGCGACAAGCGGCCCGCCGGACGCGTCTTCGAAAGCTTCCCAGTTATAGGCTGCGAAGTCTTCCTTCATCTGCTCGGCGATCTGTTTCTTCTTGCTGTTCAGCACTTGGCGTTTTTCCGGATCCGCCTGGAACAGCCACACCTCAAGCTCCAGGGAACGGTAGGCGCGATTCGCATCGACCTGCACCGCCATCCGCAACGGCGCGACGGCAATATAGTCGGCGCCCAGTTTCGCTTGGATTTCGTTACTCCCCGCAGGGGCCGCCGCCCCTTTTTCCTTACCCGCCGCCAGGGCCTGGGTCGCTCCCGCGACAAGAAACAAAGTGACCGCTGCAGCAATAAACGATCTTCCGAACATCACTAAATCCCTAACTAACCCGTAACCTTCTTCCACCAGCGGAGAGGGGCGAATTGGCGTTTCAGACGGGAAGCCACCCGCTTCTTTCTGAAACGATCATGCTTCAGTGACGCCACCAAACCGCACATAAAATACGCCACCTTTATGGCCGTTGTCCGCTAGAAAAAAAGGGGATACAATTACAACGATATTTATCCAAACATTAAGGTCGTCACGTGAAGAGACATCGGAAGTCATTCCTTAGTCTTGCGTTGACCGGCAAAATCTTGCTGTTCGCTGCCGCCTTGGCCGCGGTCTTGGCGGGGACGATGCAACCGGTTCTCGCCAGGGAAATTCGCTTGGGCGGCACGAATGCGCCGGGAGGCGCGGTGCCGCCGCCGGTCAAGCTGCCGCCCAATGTCGTCGAATTGCCGACCATCACCGTCGCGCTCCGCAAGGAAGACGGCGGTTGGAATCATATCCGCATCGATGCTTGGCTGGCGCCGAAAGACGTCACCACCGCCCGCGACATGTATGAGAAAAAATCGACGATCGTCGAGCGAAGCCAGGATGCCCTGCCCGGCAATCGCGGCTTTACCACCCTGAAATCGGCGCGCGAAGGCAACCAAGCCGCCAAAGACGTCATCCGCGAGGCGGCCGAAAAAACGCTTGGTCACCCTTGGACCGGGGATGTTCTGATCCGCAATATGCTCGTTTACTAACGCACGGACACATGCAGATGTGTTCGTGCGCTCATTTTTTATCCCTCAGCCTTAGCGGGGCCATCCGGCCCCTTGGCCGCCGCCTCAATGGCGGCTGGAAGAAAACCAGCGCCTGAGGGCGCGGCCAAGGGCTCGGAGAGCCCGCCCGGCGAGGGCCCTTTTATGAATCTCGCGCTCGAAATCTTGCGTAACCAATTGAGCCCTCCGTCGTAATCATCGCGAAAAAAAGCTCGGCTAATTTGGGCACTCTCATTGTTCACGGAGATCCCATGCCGCACCGCATCGCCGACACGCCCTTGTTCCCGCTCTCCGTCGTTCTGCAGATTCTCCCGCAGGCCTGGCCGAGGCTCAGGCGCCAAGGACGTCACGCCGACCATCATGCCATGGACTCTTGGGCGACATGTCCCGATACCGACACCTTTATGCGGATGGACCGCTTGATGCGGGCCATCGAGGCAACGCGATCCTCATCCAACGGAACGCGCGGGCGGTTGTGAAACAGAGTGTTACCAATATCTTCGAAAGCCGACACACTGGGGACATGGGCTGATCGTAGGCTTGTCACGTTTATTGATGAATTGGGTGTTCCGATGGCAAAGATCCGTTACGCGCTCTGCGCGATCCTTCCTCTGGCTTGGGGCTCACTCGCTCTGGCGGCACAGCCCACCGAGACGGGCCCCGCGCCGGTCAGGGCCGAGCATCACCACGGCGATATCGCCGCTTGGCATAAAGAAATTTGCAGCGAGCATTACGCTCGGGCGGCCAGTCATCTCGCCTACCTCCAGGCCAAACTGGGCCTTTCGGAACAGCAATCGGCGCTCTTCGCCAAATGGCGCCAAGCGGTACTCGATCACGGCGCCAAAGAGCGGACCGCCTGTCTCGAGATGACGCCGAAAGCCAATGCCAAGCCGAGCTTTCCGGAACGCGAGGCGCATCTGGAAAAGATTTTAACCTTGAAATTGCAAAGTCTGCAGGCCACCCGCCCAGCCCTCGAAGAGCTCTACAACGCGCTCTCGGATGACCAAAAGACCATTTTCGATCATGCCGCGCATGGGCATCATGGTGACCATGGGCACCATGCCTTCGGCATGGAAGGCCACATGGACGGCCACATGGGCAGGGAACAGGGAAAATAGGTGGCGCATGACAAGTCGTCGTCGTCGGATTCGGGTCCTTGACAGGGATCGGATTTGACGAAACTGTTTAAGGGAAACCGCCCTGTCCCAGGGCGGCCCCCCTTAAAACGCCAGTGAGTCGCCGGCAATGCGTAAACTCAGTTGCATCTTTTTTCTCACCATTCTCTTCGTCGTCACCGCGGCACAGGTCGGCTTTGCCCAAGAACGTTGGCACGGGCATGAGCACGAGCACGAGGGGTGGCGCTACGATCACCCCCATGGCTACAGTTGGGACCGCTGGCATCGCGGCGGCTGGATCAACGGCTGGCATGAAGGTCGATTCGGTTGGTGGTGGGTGATCGATGGAGCGTGGTTCTCCTATCCCGCCCCTGTC
>DATNIV010000347.1:0-7150 GCA_035604255.1 Telmatospirillum sp.
ACAGAAAAACCGGGCCCACAGAAAAAGCAGCAGTCGCAGGCCCTGGCCGGGCCTGCACCGCATCACTTCGGAGGAGGCTTCCGATGGTCGCTGAAAAATCTACCTTGACAACAAAACCCCCATACGAGCCCGGCAATGACGAACAAAGGTGAATAAGTGTGATCGCAACCTGCTTTAGATTATCGTCGACCTCTCTCCCTCGCCCGTAAGCGGGCGAGGGAATCCCTTAACATCACTTGCTTTGACCGATTCGGGCCGAAGCCGGATGGCCGGGCATTTTCAGGCGTTTGCCGGTGTCGACGACATCGCTTCCCGTGACTTTGAAGATCGAAAAATCGCTGTCGTTAAAATTGCCGACATAGAGATAGCCGCCGTCGGGCGAAAAACCGATCGCTTCGGGCACGCCGCCGACCTCCAGTTCCTTCAGCTTCGTCACTTTCTTGCCGTCGATCTTCAGCACCTGGATGGTGCCGTTCTTTTCGTAGAAGAAGGCGTTCTTCGCCGCCGTCGAGCCGCGGATAACGGTCGCCACGGCGATGTCGCCCTTCGGACTGATGGCCAGACCTTCCGGGAAATCGCCGATGGCGATGCGGTCGACGACCCGCGGCGGCTGGGCTTCCAGATCGATGACCGTCACATCGTCGACACTGCCGTCGGAGGCCAGGCTTCCCTGATCGGCGGTCAGCGCCAGCTTGCTGTCGGGTGTCACCACCACATTGTAAGGCATCAGACCGGTGGGCAGATCGATCTTGCTGTAGGTCACCTTGCCGTCGACAACGTCCAATATCGAGATTTGGTGGGCCAGGTTGCGAACCGCCAACGCCCGCTTGCCATCGGGCGTGAATTGCACATGGGCGACGCTGTCGGGAAAGGAGATGCTGTCGACCAGCTTGACGTCGGTCCCCTTGATCGCGAGCACGCTGACCGATTTGTCGGCCCGATTGGCCACCAGGGCCAGATCGCCCTTGGCATTGATATCGAGACCGGAGGGCTGTTTGCCGCCGGCGATGGTATCGAGCAGCCGGGGCGGATCGACGGTCAGATCGATGACGAAGATCTTGTTGTCGGGCACCAGTTTCAACGTGCCGTTGTCATTCACCACATCGATGGAATCGGCCAACAAAGCGAATTTCCCCGACGGATGAACGGCGAGATTGGTCGGCGGCCCGGCGATGCTGTTGGGCAACGGAATCACGCTGTCGATCTTGGGATTGGCCGGATCGGACAGATCGACGACCGCGAAGGTATCTTTGCCTGGCGGAAAGAAAACCGGCTTGCCGTCGTCGTTCCACAGATATTTTTCATCATTGCCGATGATCATCAGTGGCTTGGCCTGCGCCGCCAACACCGGACCGACCGCCATAACGACGGCGAATGCTCCGATGGTCAAAGTCGAGCGAATGGTCATTGCGACTTACCCCCCCATTTTGACGTTTTATTTATCAACCACAGCATGAAGCGCCGTAGGGAGGTTTGTCAAATTTCCAGAGGAGACTTTTCCTATTCCCGCGCCAGATCCTGCCATTTGAAAATCACCGCCGCCGCCAGTGTCAAGACGACCGTGGTCCCAAGCAGAACAAGCATCGCCAGCACCGTCTTGACATCGGGAAAGACGTCCGCCTGCGGTCCCCAGCGCAGCAGTTGTTCCGCCGCCAGTGACGGAAAAACAAACTGAGCCGCGGGAAGCGTCAGTCCGCCCGACATCTTGTCAGCAACCACCGCTTCGACGAAAGCGACCATGGACACCGACGCCATGGTCCCCACCGTGGAACGGCTCATCACCGCCATGAGAGCCGCCATTGCGCCCCAGACGGACATTTTCAAGACCGATGCCAGCCATGCGAACGTAATGATCCGCCATGACGCCACGAAGTCCTCGACCCCGGGCATTGGATGGTGCCAAATCAGGGCCTCGACGACACTAAGAACGGCGGCGGCGCAACCGACCAGGCAGACGACAGCGGCAACGCCCATGACGAAAACCAGACTCTTACCGCAGATCAATGTTCCGCGCCCATTGCGGGGAACGATATAACGCCAGGTCTCCCAGCGGTAGTCGCCCGCGAAAAGACCGGCGGCACCCCCGATCAGGAAGACTTCGGCGAACAGATTCTGGCCGATCCCCAAGGCGTGACTGACGTTTTGCACACCGTCCACCGCACCGACATCGACGGCGATAGTAATGCGGAAAAACATCATCACGGTCAGTTGAATCAGGACGAAACCGCAGGGAACCGACAGGAATCCCCAAAACAACAAGCGTCCATCGCGCCGAAGCTTCGCCAGTTCCGCCAGCACGGCATCAACGATCACCGGCCGTCTCCCCGGTCAATTCGACGAAATAGCCCTCAAGGTCCAACCCTACCCATTTGGCCTCGTAAAGATCGACGTCCGCCGCCGCCAGTCGTCGCAGCAACCCCGGCGCGTCCTCGCGTTCGATGGCGACACGGATGCCGCCTGCCGGCTCTCTCTCGGCCGCCGCGCCGATGACGCGGCAGGCTTGCTCGACGGGCCGAGCGTCCAGCCAAAGATAGTCCTGCCCGCCAATCAACTCGGCGACCACGCCGCAAGCGGCCAAGCGGCCGTGATTGAGAATCGCCACGTGGTCGCAGACGCGTTGCACCTCGTCGAGCATGTGACTGGACAGGATGACGGTAACGCCATCCTGATCGGCCAAATCACGGAATAGCGCACGCATTTCCATGATGCCGACCGGATCCATTCCGTTGGTCGGCTCGTCCAGAATCACCGCCTTGGGACGGCCGATCAGGGAACAGGCGATACCCAATCGCTGTTTCATGCCGAGCGAATAGCCGCCCACCTTGCGCCCCCCGGCCGCATCCAACCCGACGCGTCCCAGCAGAGCGCGCCGCTCTTTCTCGGAACAGCGCACCCCCGAATATCGCGCCAGCACCGCAACGGTCTGGTCGCCGGTAAGGAACGGATAGAGCCGCGTCGTTTCGATGAGACTGCCGACAAGGCGAAGATTTCCGGGATTTTCCTGCAAGGTCTCGCCGAACAGACGGCAGACCCCGGAATCCGGACGAACCATGCCGAGCACGATACGCAAAAGCGTGCTCTTGCCGGCCCCATTCGGTCCGAGCAGACCGAATATGCTCCCCTCGCCCACGCTGAGGCAGAGATCATCCAAAGCGGCGACGGCGCGAGCGCCGCGGCCGAAGGTCTTCGAGACGGTCTCCACGGTCAAAAACGGAACCATGGAGATCTCTCCGTCAGCGAAACATCAGGCCCGGCGCCAGGTGGTGCCGCCGGCGCCGTCTTCGAGAAGCACACCCTGATCGGCCAGTTCCTTGCGGATCCGATCGGCTTCTGCGAAATCCTTGGCCTTGCGCGCCTCAATCCGACGATTGATCAGCTCGTCGACGGCACTATCTGAGAGCGACGTTCCGCCTTGCGGCACCCAGCGGAACCACGCCTCGACATCCTGCTGCAAAATGCCCAACACGTCGCCGCCGGCCAGCAAGGCGCCCTTGCATTTGGCTTTCTCGTCGAGACTGGTCGCCTTGTTCAATTGCGTGGCCCATTCATGCAAATGCGCGATGGCCAAAGGCGTGTTGAGATCGTCCTCCAGCGCCGCCATCACATCGAGGGGCACCTGATCCCGCCCTTCGGCCGGGATATCGGCAACGCTCCGAAGCGCCAGATAGAGCCGGTCCATGCCGGTCCGCGCCTGTTTTAGACCTTCGGCCGTCCAATCGAACGGTTGATGATAATGGGACGACAGCATGGCCAGCCGGATCGCCTCGCCCGGCGCCTGATCCAGGAGATCGCGAACGGTAAAGAAGTTGCCGAGGGACTTCGACATCTTCTCGCCTTCGACCATCAGATAGCCGTTGTGCAGCCAATAGCGGGCGAAGGGTTGCCCATGGGCGCAGACGCTTTGGGCGATCTCATTCTCGTGATGGGGAAACACCAGATCCTGGCCGCCGCCATGAATATCGAAGGTGACGCCGAGATATTCCCGGCTCATCGCCGAACATTCGATATGCCAGCCCGGACGCCCACGCCCCCAGGGGCTGTCCCAGCCCGGCAGATCGCCGGGGGATGGCTTCCACAAGACGAAATCGGCAGCATTCTTCTTATAGGGTGCGACCTCGACGCGGGCGCCGGCAATCATCTCGTCCTGGCTGCGCCGCGACAGCGTTCCGTAATCCGGCATCGAGGGCACCGAGAACAAGACATGCCCTTCGGCCTCATAGGCATGACCACGATCCAGCAGGGTCTGGATCATGGCGATCATCTGGCCGATATGGGCGGTCGCCCGCGGTTCGATATCGGGACGCAAGGCGTTCAGCGCATCGATATCGGCATGGAAGGCCGCGGTGGTCCGCGCCGTCAGCGCGGCGATCGACTCATTGTTTTCCTTGGCCCGCGCATTGATCTTGTCATCGACGTCGGTGATATTGCGAACGTAAGTGACCGCCGGGTAAAGTCGCTTCAACAACCGATAGAGAACGTCGAAAACGATGATCGGACGGGCATTGCCGATGTGGGCGCTGTCGTAGACCGTCGGCCCGCAGACATACATGCCCACGCAGGTAGGATCGAGGGGAACGAAGGGATCCTTGCAACGCGAGAGCGTATTGTAGAAAGCAAGCGACATGGTTTCGATGGTTCCTTAAATTTTCGAGGCAAAAGCCGCCCAAAAGCAATCGGCTATAGTCCTGCGACCCAATCTCTTCGTCATCACCGGGCTCGACCCGGTGATCCACGCGGCAGAATCAACCGACAACGTTCGGCCCCTGCACGTGGATGGCCGGATCAAGTCCGGCCATGACGAGGAAAAGCAATTCCGTTACACCGCTTCACCACGCAGCCTTGCGGCCGCGCGCGTCCTGCCGATCAGCGGAAGCAGAGTCTTGAGCTCGGGACCATTCTCGCGGCCGGTGAGCGCCAAACGCAGCGGATGGAACAACTCACGCCCTTTGCGTCCCGTCGCCTGCTGCACGGCAACGGTCCAGCCTTTCCACGTCTCGGCCGTCCACGGCTCGGGCGGAAGAAGGTCGGCCGCCTGACCGGCGAATCCTGCGTCCTCGATCACCGGAGACACGTCTTCGCGGCAGATATGCCACCAGTCTTTGGCATCGTTTATCTGCGTCAGATTGGCCCGCACGGCCAACCAGAAGGCCTCATCGCCGTCAAGGCCGGCCAGCGCGAGACGTGGCGCCGCGTCGGCGAAGGACATCTCGTGCAAGAGACGGGCGTTCAGATGCGCCAGTTCCACTGGGTCAAACTTCGGGGTCGCCCGGCTGAACTTGGCAATATCGAATTCGGCAATCAACGCCGCCAGCGACTGACGCGGATGGATGGCATTCGAGGTGCCGAGTGCGGCGAGCAGGCTGTTGAGCGCCATCGCCTCGATACCCGACGCCCGCAATTCTCCGAGCGACAGACTGCCCAGGCGCTTCGACAACCCCTGCCCCGTCGCGTCGGTCAGCAGCGGCAGATGCGCGAACTGCGGCGGCTTGGCGCCAATCGCCAGGAAAATCTGGATCTGCGCAGCGGTATTGGTGACATGGTCCTCGCCGCGAATCACATGGGTGACCGCCAAATCGGCATCGTCGACCACCGAGGGCAGCGTATAGAGCGGCGAGCCGTCGGCGCGGATCAGGACCGGATCGGAGAGATGCGACGCATGGTAATGGCACGGGCCACGGGCAAGATCGTCCCAGCGCACTTCACCGTCTTCCAGCTTGAACCGCCAATGCGGCTTGCGGCCTTCGGCTTCGAAGGCCTGACGTTCGGCGTCCGTCAATTTCAGGGCCGCCCGGTCATAGACCGGCGGCACGCCGCGGGCCAACTGGCGCTTACGTTTGTAATCGAGCTCTTCCGGCGTCTCATAGCAGGGGTAAAGGCGGCCGGCGGCCTTCAGCTTTTCCGCCACCTCGGCATAAAGCGCCAGACGGGCCGATTGATTGGCCTTCAGATCCCAGGTCAGCCCCAACCAGATCAGATCTTGGCCGATCGCTTCTTCATGATCCAAACGACTGCGTTCGCGATCGGTATCGTCGATGCGCAGAATGAAACGCCCCCCCAGCTTCCTGGCGAACAGCCAATTGATCAGAGCGGGGCGGGCATTGCCGACATGAAGCCGGCCAGTGGGACTGGGTGCAAAGCGTACCGTGACGGTCATTTGTTCATTCAAATCGTGTCGGTGAAACCATTGACGATGGGGTAACGCCGGTCGCGCCCGAAAGCGCGGCTGGTAATCTTGACGCCCGGCGGCGCTTGCCGGCGTTTGTATTCGGCCCGATCGAGCATGCGGAAAACCCGGCGAACCACGGCGGAATCATGGCCTTCGGCAACGATTTCGTCCGGCCCCATTTCCCGCTCGATCAGACATTGGAGAATAGCATCCAATTGGTCGTAAGGTGGCAGAGTATCCTGGTCTTTCTGATCGGGCTTCAATTCGGCCGAGGGTGGCTTGGTAATCACCCGTTCCGGCATCACAGGCCCGAACGGTCCCAGCGCGCCCTCCGGACGATGCGCGTTGCGCCAGCGCGCCACTTCGAAAACGGTGGTTTTGTAGACGTCCTTCAACACCGAATAGCCGCCGCACATGTCGCCGTACAGCGTCGCATAGCCAACAGACATCTCGGATTTATTGCCGGTCGAAAGCACCATATAGCCGAACTTGTTGCTGATCGCCATCAAGGTGAGCCCGCGCGAGCGCGCCTGGACGTTTTCCTCGGTGGTGTCGGCGGCTTCACCGGCGAAAGCACCCGACAACATGCCGCCGAACGCCTGCATCGCGGGGCCGATGGAGATGCTGTCCAGCCTGACGCCGCAAAGCGTCGCGACCAAAGCCGCATCGTCGAGACTGTCTTGCGACGTGTAAGGCGACGGCATCATCACGCACCACACCCGGTCGCCGCCCAAGGCGTCAGCCGCCACCGCCGCCGACAAGGCGCTGTCGATGCCGCCCGAAAGACCGAGCAAGACTCCTTTGAAGCGGTTCTTCGTCACATAATCGCGCAGTCCCAGGACCATTGCCTGATAGATGCTTTCAAGCCGTTCCGGCGGCGGCGTCACCGGACCGGGTGCGCACACCAGTCCGGATGCGCCGCGCGTCCAATGAGACGTCACCACGGCCTCTCGCCAGGACGGCAACTGGAGCACCGTCTGGCCC
>DATNIV010000348.1:0-3349 GCA_035604255.1 Telmatospirillum sp.
TGGCTTCGCCGACGGCGACGTCCACACTGTCGCGTCCGCTAAACCAGCAATAGTGGCCGCCGGCGGACATGACGAAGGCCTTGTGCCCGCGAGCATCGAGAAAATCGAGGAAGGATATCCTGCCCGGTTCGTTGAGGCCGCTCGGATAACGCACGTCGCTGCCGTCGACGATGGGGAGGGGCAGATCCAGCAATTTCAGTTTTTGCTTTTCCAGGAAGGCGTCGACATATTTGGTCCAGAGCGGCGTGCCTGCTCGCGAAAAGAGGAAGTGTCCCTCGCTGCCGAATGCCGGAGCGGCGATGAACTCGGCCTCGCCACCGCCTTCGGTGAAGGCGGCATACAATTTTTTGGCCAAAGCTGGGCCGAAATAGTGGTCGTTTTCCGCGTAAACCCACAGCATGGGGATGCGCGATGTTTTGCCGAAGGCGGCAAAGGCCTCGATCAGGGCCGATTCGTTGCAGACCATGTTCGGCCTCACACTATCATCGTGGCCGCTGGCACCGTGGCCGCCGGCGAAATTGATCGCCGCAACCAGACCTGGCGGCGGCGCGGCCGTCAGGGCGACGGTGGCTAGTCCCCCCGTCGATTGGCCGACGCTGATGACTCGAGATCCGTCGACATAAGGTTTTTCCGCCATCAGGCGGATCACTTCGCGCACGTCTTCGGCTGCGGCGCGCGCCGCCGGCTCATAGACAGCCCGATCGCATGACTTGCCTGTATGCTCGGCGAAGCTGCCTTCGGACGCACCGAAAGAGCGGCGGGTGAAGGTGACGGAAACCCATCCCCTTCGGGCGAATTCCAGAGCTTGGCCGCGCATTCCTCTGGGAGATTTGTGCTTCTCTTGGCCCGCGGTGGTGCCATGGTTGAGGACCGCCAATGGATGGCGTGCGCCATCGTCCGGGCGGATCACCAGGGCGTCGAGATTGGCAGTGTCGGCGCCGAACACGCCTTCGAACCGCGCGGGCAGCCTGATGGATTCCTCGATCAGCCCGGTGGCTGTCGCCGGTGACGCTATGGATAGCAAAAGGACAAACGTGGCAACAAACCGTTTCATACGGTTCACCCCAGGAACAGATGTCCGGCAACGAACCATGATATAGCCGTTTTGACATATCCGGGGAGGATCGCGCAACAAATGGATGGATTCGTGCCGGCTGCCGGGCGGTTGCGTTTCCGGCCACCTCGGACGAGAAAGTCCTACGGCATCGCTTGATCGTCGATCATCACGGCGGAGCACGATCTATCGGTGTTGTTTTTGCAAATCTCCAGGGCCTTCTCGACCGCGTCCTCCGCCGTTTCGCGCCGGTTGCTCCAGCCGAAATGTTCGTCGGCAGATATCACAAACGCCTTATGTCCGGCGGCGTCGAGGAAATCGAGGAACGCCGCCTTGCCGCGATCGCTGAGGCCAGTTGGATAACGCACATGGTCCTCGATGGGCAAAGGCTGATCCACCAATTTCAGATTTTGTTTCTCCAGGAAGGCGTCGACATAGTGGCTCCAGATCGCCGTGCCAGCCCGTGAAAAAAGGCCGTGTCCGTCGGTTCCGAAGGGGGGCGCGGCGATGAATTCGGCGTTGCCGCCGGCCTCGGTAAAGGCGGTGACCATCCGTTGGGCCAAGGCTGGACTGAAGTAATGGTCGTTGTCGGCGTAAACCCACAGCATGGGAACGCGGGAGGTTTTTCCGAAGGTGGCGAAGGCGTCGATGAGAGCGATCTCGTTGCAGACATGGTTTGTTCCCGAAGAGCCATGGCCACCGGCGAAACTGATCGCGGCGACGAGGCCGGGCGGCGGATTGGCCGTCAGGGCCACCGTCGCGAACCCTCCCGCTGAACGGCCGACACTGATGATCTTGGACCCGTCCACATAGGGTTTTTCCCGCATCAACCGGATGACTTCGCGGATATCGTCCGCCGAAGCGCGGCCCACCGGTTCGTAATCGCGCGAATCACAGGAAACGCTTGAATTCTCGGCATAAGCGCCTTCCGAGTTGCCAAAGCCGCGACGCGTAAAGGTGATGGCGATCCATCCCCGTCGGGCGAATTCCTGGGCTTGGGCGCGGAACCCTTTCGGGAGGACTTGCCGTCGTTCGATCGAGGAGACCGGGGTTCCGTGGTTGATGACCGCCAGCGGATGGGGCGTGCTGTCATTGGGACGGATCACCAGGGCGTCGAGATTGGCAGTGTAGGAGCCAAACGTGCCTTCGAATCGCGCGGGCAGCGTGATGGAGTCCTCGATCAGTCCGGCCGCCATCGTCGCCGACGCGGGGGCGAACTGAAGGATCAGGGCAACAATCAACCGCTTCATAAGGCTCCCCCCAGGCGCGGTCTCTTCAGCGCGCGCGGCGCGGCAACATGCGTAACAGAGTGCGGTCTTTCAGCATGACATGGTGGTAGAGCGCCGCCATCGCATGCACGCCGATCAAGGCCAGCAGCACATAGGACGAGAAACTGTGAATATCGCCCATCGCCATGCCGAGAGCCGAGCGGGTGGGAAGGATCTGCGGCAGTCTGATCATGCCGAAGAGATCGATGGTCCAGCCGCGGGCCGAGGCATTGGCCCACCCCATCAGGGGCAGGGTCAGCAACAGCAGATAGATCAGGCCATTGGTCGCGTGGGCCGCCCGATGCTGCCAAGCCGGGCCGCCGTCTTCGAGCGGGGGGACCGGATGCGACAGGCGCCAGATCAAACGGGCGACGGACAACAGCAGAATGGCCACGCCCACGGAAAGATGCAGGTTGATCAGGGTGTCGGGCGTCACTCCGCGGTGAATTTCCGGCATGGTCCAGGCGATGACAAACTGTGCGGCCATCAAGCCCACGGTCAGCCAATGGAATATCTTGGAGACCGCATCATAGTCGGTCGCCGGAATAAGCTTTTTCATCGTCATGCGATCTCCTGGGGGCAAGCAAGATTTAGGGCGGGCTAATCGCTTTGGCGGCGAACATCATTTCGACCCCCGTTCTCTCATGTCACGAGGGTTTTCCGTGATCGAGCGAGGGGGGCAAGTCGGTCGCTTCCACGGCACCCAATTGCGCCTTCGATGCCATGCGGTGCAGAGACGTCTCCAGCCGGTCGCTGGCCTTTTGCATCTCGTCCAGAAATTCCCGGACCAGGGCGATATGGGTGTGGGCCGCGGTGCGCGCCGCATCGGGAGAACCGGCCATAATGGCCTCATAGATGGCGCAGTGCTGTTGGCCGTTCAATTCGTGATAGCCGGTTCGCGGATGGAGACGGCCGCGATTGTGGATGACATCGTTGCGGAGCAATCCCGACATCCCCCGCATGACATGCAGGATCGTCATATTGTGGCTGGCTTCGTAGATCGATAAATGGAAGTCGGCGTCGGCTT
>DATNIV010000349.1:0-2904 GCA_035604255.1 Telmatospirillum sp.
GATGCAAAGCGAACGTCACGCCATGGCCGGACCGGCTTTCAACGTCGACGCTTCCCTGAAGTTCATCGACGATGCACCGCTTGACCACATCCATTCCGACACCGCGCCCCGACACATCGGTGATGATGGCGCTCGTGCTGAATCCCGGCCGAAAAATCAGATCGACCACCTCCGCCTCGGACAATGCGGCGGCCTGCTCGGCGGTCATCAGCCCCTTGCGGACAGCCTTATCGCGCACGGACGGCAGATCGACACCACCGCCATCGTCGCCAATCTCGATAACCACACCGCCGGAATCTTGCCGCGCACGAAGGTGGATGCGTCCGATTTTGGGCTTACCCAATTGTTCGCGAATGGCGGGCGCTTCGATTCCGTGATCGACGGCATTCCGGAGCAAATGCACGACCGGATCACTCAACCGGTCGATCAACTGGCGATCAAGCTCGATTTCCGCTCCGCTCACAATGCATTCGATATCCTTGCCGACCGACCGTCCGAGATCACGAACCATGCGCGGCGCCGTTTCGAAAATCATGGCCAGCGGCAACATCCGCATTACCAGGGCCTTTCGATGCAACTCCGTCATCAACAGTTCCTGGGCGAGCACGTCATCCTTGAAGGCCCGCGTGAAGGCCCGCAGCGATTTTCCCGCTTGCGCCGGCAGGCGTTCGATTGCCTGGATGTCGTCGACACGCTGCCGCAACCGGGCATGAGACGACACCACCTCGCCCATCAATTTGACCAATTCATCCAATCTGCTCATGGGCACCCGCACCGTATCGGCGGCTCTCAGACGTTGAGACGGCTCGGCTTGGCCGTCCGCCACACGCGACGGCGGCGGTATACCCGGCTCGGCAGGAGGCCCTCCCATTTCCTTGGCAGCTCCCGGGCCGGCGGCTGCGCGCTGCATCTCGTCGCAAAGGATTTGGTCACTCGTGCCTAAGTCTTGCCCCTCGGCCACAAGATCGACCAATCGCGCGATCGCATCGATCCCGCGCTGAAGCAACATGGCCAAATCGGAGGAATAAGTCAGGCGGCCGCCCCGCAGACCGCCAAGCACCTCCTCAAGCGAGTGGGCCGTTTCCGTAATCGGCGCAAAGCGCAACATCCGCGACGACCCCTTAATGGTGTGCGCCGAGCGGAAAATCGTGTTAACGGCCTCTATGTCGCCACCGCCCTCTTTGAGCGAGGCCACGCCGTCTTCGAGTCTCCTGAGATGGTCTCGAGCCTCCTCGACAAAGCGTGCGGTAAAACGCTTCACGTCAAGCGCCATGACCGCCTCCTCTCCCGGCGACATCCTCACCCACAGTCTTTGACCTCACGCTTCATCACTTAAGGCTCCCCCAGTGAGACGTCGAGTAAGGCGCGACGCCGTTCGCACAGGAAACGAATATCGGTGACAGGAAGGTCGAGCGGCAGTCCGAGCCCGCCATCGGGATCCGGGTTGGCTTCGATCTGATGGAGCGCCATTCCGTACTCGCGATGGGCTTTCTCGGCATCCAAGTCTTGCAGCAGGCTGCCCAAAAAGTAGTGGGCGGGCCAACAATCCGGCATGACATAGGTGATGATCTTGAGATAGCGGACGGCACCGTCCGTATCGCCCTGCCATTTCGCGGACAAGGCCAGCAGCATATGCGCATCGGTCGACCACGGGTCCCGCTCGACAACCTCGGATCCGATCAGGGTCGCGGCAGCGAACTGGCGCATCTGCAATTGGACATAACCATCAAGCAGAGGCCCTCGATTGTCACCGGGGATCGCCTCAGACGCGGCGCGAACCACCTGAAGGGCCTCTTGAAATCTTTTCTCGCGCAGCAAGGCGCGGAGGGAGGACAGAACGGGCGCCCAATCCCGGGCGATCGGTGTCGCCGGGACGACAGTGGGAGCAACCGGAGGACCTTCGACCCGAACCATTCCTTTTGGCCGGATCGGCAAGACAGGCGTGAGGACGGATCGTTTTGGCCCCTGGTTGACCACCGCCGCCGGTTGGCATTTTGTGAAATGGAAATTACCCCCCTCCCGGACCAAGTGAAAAATACCGAAATCATTGGCCAGCGTCTCCGCAGCCCCCAGGAAAAGCACGCCTTTTTCGGTCATGACGCGATGAAGGTTGGTCAGGATGGTCTGGCGTGTGACCTCATCGAAGTAGATTGAGACATTGCGGAAAAACACGATGTCGAAGCCATGAAGCGCTTCGGGATACTGTGGACTAAGCAGATTGAGGCGATGAAACGCCACAAGGGACCGCACCTCGTCATGCAACTTATAATGACGGGATTCTTTGCGCAAAAAGTAACCGTCTCGAAGCCCCGGCGATAGCGCTCGAAAGGAGAATTCGCCATATTCGGCGCGATGTGCCGTCGCCAGGGCTTTATGATCGATATCGACGCCGACGATGGAAACCAGACGCCCCGCGCTCTCCCCAAACTTCTCCTTTAGCGCGATGGCAATCGAATAGGGCTCTTCTCCGGTCGAGCAACCGGCGCTTAAGATTCGAATCGGCTGGTCGCGATTGCGCCTCTTCAACAATCCGGGAACCACGCAATCGACCACATAGGTGATTTGGATTGATTCGCGGAAGAAATAGGTCTCGTTGACGGTCAAAAGGGCGACAAGTTCCTGGAACTCGCTGTCGTCGCCACTGACGCGGTTAAAATAGGCAGACCAGGTCTCGCTCCCGGTCGCCTCCATGCGCTTGGCCAAGGCGAACGCCAGATTCGTTTCGCCCAACTCGTCGAAACTCAACCCACATCGCCGGCTGACGACATCCTTGAAGGGCTGGAGGTCGAACATCAGTTTGGCAAAGCCTCCGCGCAGACCAGACGTTTCATCGCGGCCCGTTTCACTCAATGACTGCCGGCGGTTTCGGTCGCGGTCAGCCGAAACCGGCCAACCCTCTCTTCA